>JAIROE010000097.1 GCA_031257715.1 Treponema sp.
GCAAGCTCCTGGGTATCTTCGTTGGATAGGAAATTTATTGTACTGGCGTGGTCCATACCCTGATACGAAAACCGGCTTACACCTTTTCTACGGGTTGTAAATTTTCTGGAGCAAGCTCCGGGGTATGGACCACGCCTTCCAATCAACGACTGCCCGGAATTTAACGGCCGGACTTGCCGAACTTGGCCGCAAGGTTATGGTCGTGGGCTGCGAGCCCAAGGCGGACTCAATCCGGTTATTCGAAAGTCTGGTTTAATAACCCGTCGAACCTTCGGTTCGCGCTCTGTTCCGGCTGAAATAAAGCAACGCTTACAAAAATTTGGTACAATTCCGAAGAACGTGCCTTTCGGCACGGGAGGCTGCATAGCGGTGCATCAATCCTTCTTCTAATTGCCAGCCCAACGGGCTGATTAAACCAGGAGCCCGCTCGCCGGTTCGCGGGGGAGGGTATTATAAACTTCCTGGCGAACGAGCCTCCGTTCAGGCACAGCCCAACGCTAAAGATACCGCTGAACCGGGAACCATGCTGGTGTATTTCGTGCCCCGTGACAATATTGTTCAACATGCCGAAATCAGAAAGAAGACGGTTATTGATTTCAAGACAGATTCAAGGCAGGCGGAGGAATACCGGAATCTTGCCCGGACGGTGGAAGAAAATACCGACTTTGCCATTTCTAAACCGATTTCCCGAAAGCCTCAGCCTGCGCCAGCGCCTCATGCTTGAGAATATCCGATTTGCCATTTACCCCTTTGGCCGCAATAATGCCGAGATCTTTCCAGCCCAGATAATCCGCAATATCCCTATAGGTTCCCGCCGCGTGTTTATAGGTGGCGTCCTCGTTATCGCCCAGGGTAAGGAGAAGGGCGCTTTCCTTAATGGTGAAACGCTTTTTTCCTTCCGGTTTTCCGTATGCGTAAAAACGGTCCCAGGCGGCTTTAAGCTGGGCGGTATAACCCCAGAAATAAATGGGACTTACAAAAACGGCAAGGATGCACTTTTCAAGAAGGAGGGCAAGTTCAAAAAAATCGTCTTTTACTACACAGGGATCGTTTCCTCTTGACCAGCACATGTTACAGCCCCGGCATCCGTGGATATTTTTGTAGGCCGCTTCAAACTTGCAGGCATGATGACCAGCCGCTTCCGCCCCCCGGATAAAGGCATCCGCAAGCCGGTCGCTGTTGCCTTTCCGCCTCGGACTTCCGGTAAGAACAAGTATTTCTTTTCCCATAACGTTCCTCTCTTGTATCCTGCAGAAACCCCTACAGTGCAAGTTCAGCCGCGCCCACCGGTCTGATACGGAGTACCGTGACCGAGTCCGCGCCGAATACCTCTTCCATTTCTTGGCGGTATGCCTCCAGTTCTCCGAGGGGAAGGTACGCCTGTATGGTACCGGCGAAACCTCCGCCGTGTACCCGGCAGGCTCCCGCAGCCACCGGACCGCAGACGGATGCCCCGCCGGAAGCGAATCTGTCCCCGCCGCCCGGTTTGCACGATCGTGAACGGAAGAAATTCCGGGTAAGGGCAAGAGCCGTGCTTATCCCCTGTTCCGCCGGATTCCTGGGGGCATAAACATTCTGCAGCAGCTCCCAGGAGGAATCGCCCGATTCGTTTACCAGATCAAGATAACAGGCAAGGGCCTTTTGTTTATCCCCGGGCAGGATGGCGCGGTTCATGTCCTCAAGCGCCGCCGTCATGGCATCTACCCTGTCGTTTTCATCGAAAAAATGAAGGGCCCTCAAGAGTGCCCTGTCGCCCGCAGCCTTCCTGAGTCCGGCCGCGCGGGCAACCACCTGTTTCCGGTCGACCTCGCGGAGGACGGTCTTGCCGAAAAAAGCGGCGGCGGCTTTCATTTCGTGCGGGATGGCGGCATAATCCGGGGTAAGATCCGCGTGGTTTCCCCGCGTGTTCACGACACAGAGGGTCCAGCCCGCTTCTTCAAGATCGAAGCCGATGTTTGTTACCACAGGATGCGCGGCATCCCCAAAGTCAATAGCGACGGCCCCTCCCGACGCGCAGGCGGTCTGATCCATGAGGCCGCAGGGTTTTCCGAAGTAGAGGTTTTCGGCTTTTTGGCCCATTTGGGCAATTTCCAGCGCGCTCAGCTTTCCCCCGCCATACAGCGCGTCGAAGATGCGGCCAAACAGCACTTCCACCGCCGCGGAGGAAGAGAGCCCCGATCCGGAAAGTACCGTCGAGGCGGCGTTGGCCGAAAAGCCTTTCAGCCTGATACCCCGTGCGGCGAATTCCGCGGCGATACCGCGCACCAGCGCTTCGGTGGCGCCCTTTTCGTTCTCCCTGGCGGAAAGATCGGAAAGATCGACCCTTACATCGGGGTAACCTTCGGAACGGTAGAAGACGATATTGTCGTTCCGGGGACATACTACGGCAGCCTGATCCATCTGAATGGAAGCGGCCAAAACCTTGCCGAGGTTATGATCCGTGTGGTTGCCCCCCAACTCCGTGCGGCCCGCGGCGGTAAAGAGCCTCATCTCCCCGGCGGTCTCGGGGAACTGTGAACGGGGAAATCCATCCGGGGAATCATCCAGAATCCCCCTTACAAGGGCGGCGTAACGGAGACGCGCCGTCTCAACTCCGCTTTCCCCGTAAAGTTTTTCAAAAACCGCAGCGGCCCCGGCGGAGTTCAGTCTGTCCAGTAATTTCTGTCCGGTCATGTTCCACAGTATACCGGATTCGGGAAATAAAAGGTATACTCGCCTGTGGGGACCTTTTTCAGCATTGAAATATCCCTTTAAAAGAGAGATATTATATATATTAGTAGTAACAGGAAATAGTGAATATCTCCAAAGGAGCACATTAATGAGCGATTTCGGGACCGGGGACCCTCAGAAAGGAAAAAAGTCAAATCAGGATGGCCCCCGTTTTCCCTTTGGCGGTCCGCGGCTGCCTGATTTAAAGCCCTTTGGCGGGTGGAAATTTTCCATCCTGTATGTCCTCATCCTTATCGTAGGACTGAGTCTTTTCAATTATGTGTTCCTCAACAAGGTAACCCCCACCATAGATTTTTCGGAATTCAAGACGAAGATCGCAAGCGGCGAGATCAGGCGGGTGGAAATGGCCGATTCCTATTACACCGGATTCACCGCACCGGATCGCGGTTCCGCCGTCCGCCAGGCCCCGCCGCCGCCCTTCAGGGGAACCCAGGTCTCGCCCGGAACGGTGTACCGGACCGTGCCCATTTATGATCCTGATATTATCAAGCTGATGGATGAAAAGGGCGTCGCCTATTACTCCAATTCGCGGGAAGGAAGCGCCATACTCAACATCATCTTCAGTTGGGTGCTTCCCATTGCTTTCTTCATTTTTATCTGGCGCTTTTTCATGAAACGGCTGGGCAACATGGGGGGCAATGTGCTTTCGGTTGGCCAGAACAAGGCGGTCATCGTGGCCGAGGGGGATATTATCACCCGGTTTCACGATGTTGCGGGTGTGGACGAGGCCAAGGAAGAACTGGTGGAGGTGGTGGATTTCCTCAAAAACCCCCGGAAGTACACCGACATAGGCGGCAAGATCCCCAAGGG
>JAIROE010000150.1 GCA_031257715.1 Treponema sp.
CCAAAATATGCTAATTTTTCCGGCCAGGGCAAACTGAAACCCCGCCGGCCGGTTACTCAGTAACCCCATCTGGGCAGACCCCCGCAAAACAGCCCTCCAGACGCACGAGAAGGCCCCTCCACGGGGTTTTCTGCCCCGGATTGTGTTTTTTTGTGTGGTAGTGGGGGCCCTACATTCAGCGTCCATACGCCCCGTATAAGGCCTCTATACGCTTGTAAAGGGGTTTTAAGAGACCAGACAAGGCAAGAAGGCCAGACCCCGTGCCGGCGGCCCGGACAAGATGTAAATATCAAAATCGACACCGCTGCCGGTTTTGATAAAACAGGAAAAGCTCAGGCGGTGGAACCTGCAATCTCAGTTGCAGGTCTATAGACAACCTTTCACAGAATTATGTGGAAGGTTTACAGGGCGGGGCTTGCAAAAGTCCCAGGTGGGACATTTACAACATCTTCCAAGGAGCTTGGTTCCAAGGAGCTTGGAAGGTACTTTTACCTCCGCAAATTTGCGGTGGTGAAATTGCAGCCTTACTTACCAGACAGGGGTATATGTTAAACATACCTCCTCACCACCCGTGCGCCGCCCTGTCTTGCCGGGCCGGTAGACAGGGGCGGCCTTGGGGAACAACGCCCCCGCCTCCCTCTGGGTACGAAGCCCCGTAAAATCCTGAAAATATCTTTTGACAAGTGTGACCCAAAGTGTTACCCGAATACCCTAAAACAAATAAAACACTTGAAACATAACTTACTATAATAATATATAGAGTTATAGCAACGTATAAAATGGGTGATTTTGTATTATCCAAGCTTCCCAAGCTTGTGACGCGGGTTCGACTCCCGTCGGCCGCTGATTCTGTGATTTCTATGCGTCCCATTCATCCCGGAAACGCTGTATCGCGGCCGGGGAGAAGCCTTCAAATTTAAGTTTTGACCAGATGAAGTCCAGATCCGGCGGGGCGGGCTCGGATTCCGCGGGGATAAAGCCGTTCTTTTTCGCGTACCGGACAAGAAGTTCCTGTTCCGTATCGCCGTCAAGGATTTTTTTCAGGGATTTTTCGGCATCACTTCCCGATATGCCCCGGTTGCGGAGAGCCGCAAGAAGGCCGCGGGGGCTGTCGGTCCGCCTGCCCAGGCGGGACAGGAGCCACAGTTCCGCGAAACGCCGGTCGTTAACGGCGTCCAGGCCGGAAAGCCGCGCCAAAACCGCCCTGACGCAGGAACGTTCGTGGCCTCCCCGTTCAAGCTTGCGCGCAAGGCCCGCCGCCGACTGTTCCGCCCTGGCTATGAGTCTTAAGGCGTTCCGTTCCGCCCTGTAGCACGCGGCGGCAAAACGCAGCGCTTCTTCTTCGCCTTCTTCAAGTTCACGGCCCCTGTCCGTATCGGGGACATAAACAGAACCGCCTGCAGGATTTGGAGGAAGATAAAAAAGCCTGAACGAAAAAAGCGAGCCGTCGGAAAGCTCTATGCGCCGTATGTCCGCCCCGCCTTCCCCGGAAATTCCGCCTGTTTCCGGCTTTACGGAAACGATGATCATCCGGGGAAAACGGCCGGAAACTACCGCTTGCTGAACTGGAACCGTCTGCGGGCGCCTGCCTGGCCGTATTTTTTCCGTTCAACCATGCGGGGATCCCGGGTAAGGTACCCGTTGCTTCGAAGACTGGTGTAATTGGTCTGATCAACCTGACAGAGGGCCCGTGCAAGGCCGTGGCGGCACGCGCCCGCCTGACCGTTGACCCCGCCGCCGAAAACATTGATGAGCACGTCGAATTTATTCTCGTTGGCGGTTACCATAAGGGGCTGACGCACCATGAGGACATGTTCGCCCTGGGGAAAATAGACGGACAATTCCTTGCCGTTAACCGTTATCCTGCCGCTTCCATCCCTGACATACACACGGGCGACGGAGGTTTTTCTTCTTCCGGTTCCAATGCCAAGATTCTTAATCACTCTGTACCTCTTATAAACTGATGGCCGCGGGATTTTGGGCCGCGTGGGGATGTTCCGCCCCGGCATACACCTTGACGTTCTTGAGCAGTTTCCGGCCCAGCGGCCCCTTGGGCAGCATGCCCCGGATGGCGTTTTCCAGCGGGGCCGACGGATGGCGGGCCTTGAGTTTTTCGTAGGTTTCGGTTTTGAGCCCGCCCACATAACCCGTATGCCGGTGATAAAGTTTCTGCTGGGGCTTCCTCCCCGAAAGGGCTATTTTCCCCGCGTTTACCACCACCACAAAATCGCCCAACTCCTGATGAGGCGCGAAAATCGCCTTTTCTTTGCCCCGGACTATGGACGCGGCCTTTGCCGCCACCCTGCCCAGCACTTTCCCGTCGGCATCAATAACGAACCACTTCCGCTCCGCCTTGGCGGGCTTTACAAAAAATGTATTCATATCGTACAAAACCTTCCCAAAAAATACAGTATGTACACGCACCATGCATATATACACTGCCATACAAAGACGAACCGTGTCAAGGTATCATCCGCCGTTTTGCCGGCGCCGGAATATGCTTCCCTTTCCCCCGGCATACCCGCCGCTCCTTCCGGCCCCCGGCGGGCGTTTGCCGCCCTGGTACCCCTGCCGCCGCAGCGCCTCAAGGTTGTTCCGCGCGTTGGCATAGTTGGGGTCATACCGCAACGCCTTCTCGTAATCGGCCCGGGCGCAGGCATAGTCCTTTTTGTTGTAGTACACAAGGCCGCGGCTGGCATACGCGAACACATTCTCCAGGTCGAGCCTGATTGCCTGGGTGTAGTCCGCGATTACGCCCTCGTAGTCCCCTTTGGCGTCACAGGCAAGGCCGCGGTCCCGGCCGGGGCGGTTTGGCCGGCCTTCGCGCAGCCGGAAAAGGCGGCAAACAGCGTCCTCAGCAACGGTATACCGGTCTTTTTCCCGTTCATGGCCAGGTTCCTTTCCGCCGTGCGCCGGCTGTGCCGTCAGGCTTTCGATTACGTATTTTTCCCCGATGCGTCTTCTTTTGAGGCTTCCTCTTTTGAGGCCTCTTCTTTCTTTGCGTCCGCCCTGTCTTTCATATCCGCGATACCGATAAAAATGGCGATGGCCGCTATAAGGACCGCGACGACCGGCAGTCCTCCCCGGAGAAAGACCAGCACATCATCCCACCAGCCCAGGCCAAACCCGGCAATTTGGGGGGGCAGCGCCGCAAAGACAGCGGCGGCAAGAATAACGATACCGATTAAAAGGGCTTTCATACGTCCTCCAGTGTTTTTTCAACCTTCCCTAGCGCCGGCCGTATTTCCGGATCACCATAATAAGGAAGGCGATGATAAAAAAAGCAGTCTCAAGGGAAGGAAGCACAATGGCCGCCACCGGAACGCTTCCGATGACGAAGGTATCCCCCCTGGTAATGCCGAACATATCCAAAATTGAATAAACCGTTTCTACATAGGCCGCGATGGTTCCGACCACCACGAGCATCCACGCCGCGTCGCGGGTCTTCGACCAGAGCATGATGGCAAAGAAAGACGCCAGTGCTCCCAAAATCAGCCGGCTTGCTATATAGACTATTTCACCACTGTCCATAAAAACAGTATGCCCTTTTAAGGCCCAAAAAGCAAGGGCCAACGGCTAAATACCTGCGGCTTCCCGGTGTATGCGTCATTCGGCCAGAAGCACGGCCAGCTTCGCCTCTTCGCCGGGGGACAGAGCTCCGGGAAGTATGACGGGGGACGCGGGATCGGGGGGCAGGAGAAAGCCGCCGTCAAGAAAGCGGCGGAACAGGGCGGCGTAGTCTTCGGTATACCCCTCCCGCACCGCCTCGAGGTAGATTCCCCGCAAGCGCCAGACGCCGTTTTCGGGGATACGGTTTATCTTGCGGAATGACGTTTTGCCCCGTTCTTCCGCCATGGCGGCAAGGTCGTACACGCCGCGGGCGGCGGCGGCAAGAAGCGCCGGGGCGACGATATCCGGCGGGGGAAAAGACCCTTCAAGGGCGGGATCAAGGGCAAGAACCCCTATGCCGCAGGGCCAGGGAGGCCCGCCGGTTTCCGTCCCGTACCCCGGCGGGATCACCGGCAATACCGGAATCAGCACGGGAATGTGTTCGGGAACCGCCAGGGGAAAAGCGGGATCAACAAAGGGACGCCAGAGCGAAAGAGGCGCCCGCTCCGGGGCCGCCTGTGTCCGGGGCCCGGCGGGGTCGGGGATGCGGGCGCAGTCAAGGCCCGCCGCCTCCAGTATGCCGCGGAGGGATGATCCGGGGCCGTATACCCGGAAGATCCTCCCCGGAAACAAGAGGGACAGAGCTTTGAGGAAACGCCTTTGAAGGGGATGGGGAAACGGAACAAAGAGACGCCTGTCCGCGGCGTTTTTCAGCTCGCGGAGAACCGAAGGCGGCGTGTGGCCCAGGACGGCCGCCCCTCCCGCCTGCCAGAGATCGGTGAGCCGCCCCTTTTTGGTGTACAGATGAAAATCGCGGGCCCTCAGCACGGGGGGGACCAGGGAAAGCAATGAGCCGGGAAGTTCCCCGGAACGCGGATTCAATCGTCTCCGCCTATTTTGGTGTACCGCCTGCTCTGACAGCGGCTTAAAAAACGTGTCTCGGCGCCGGTGTCAAAACGCACCCGCACCACAGGCCCGTCTTCTTCTTCCTGTATGGCGACAACCGCGCCGTACCCGTGATCGTCATGAAAGACCCGGTCCCCGGTGCGCCAGCGGCCGTCCGAAGAGGATTTCCCGGCGCGTCCGGCCGTGCGGACCACAGACGCCCCCTTTCCTCCGGCGGGAAAATCCGCGCGGGCCCCGCCTCCCGCGGCAAAACCGGGGGG
>JAIROE010000205.1 GCA_031257715.1 Treponema sp.
GGGGAGAACAAGCGCCTTATAATGGCCCGCCTGGCAACAAAGGCGGAAAGGAGATCATACAATGGGTATTATCACATCGACGGTAAGGGTTGGACAAAAACCACCTAAAGATGTTATCAAGCGGATAAAGGAGGCGGTCAAATATCCGATAAACCTTGAGGCTTGCCCGGAGTTACCCCCGGAAGCCTTAAAGGAATTCGCTCATCTGGCGGCGGAGCGTAACCGGCGCAAAAAGAAAAAGCCGGTAACAATTCGTGTTGCCCCGGATGTTCTGGAAAGTTATAAAACAATGGGCAGCGGCTATACCGGTATTATGGCCGATGTTCTGCGATATGCCCTCAACAATCCTGATATTCTTACCGAAGCCACAAAATAACAATCGGGCTTGGCAAGTTATGAAGACGGTACAGGAACGATCCCCCGGTAATTCTTAACAGGTTGAATTGGAACGGCTTAAAATCCCCTCCCCGCAAGGGGGTACGGGTTCAACTCCCGTCCCCGGCATGGTTCAGGCTCTCCCGTCCGGCGGCTATCCTTCCACAGCCAGGCGGTAGATTGCTTCAACGTCCTTTTCATCAAGTTTGCGGTAGTTTCCCAGCGGGCCAAAGGTGACGGCCCGTTTGGACATTTCGGGAATTCTTGAGACGTCCAGTTTTGCGCCGGCAAAGCTCACCGGGAGGCCTATCGAACGGAAGAAGTTTTTCAGCCTGAAAACCCCTTCCCTGGCGGCCTGTTCGTAATCGTAGAAGGCGCCGTCCACACCCCACACCTTGGCGGCAAAGCGGGCAAGGCGGGGGGTGTCTTCCTTTATGTTGTACGTGATCCATGCGGGAAAGATGATCGAAAGCCCCGCCCCGTGGGCAATGTCGAAAAGAGCGGAAAGCTCGTGCTCAATGCCGTGGCTCGCCCAGTCGCCGATGCGGCCGGTTGAAAGGAGGTTGTTGTGGGCCAGGGAACCGGCCCACATGATCTCCGCCCTGGCATCGTAGTCCCGCTCCCCGCCCGAGAAGATCTTCCGGGCGTTTCTGATGATGGCCCTCATGGCGCCTTCGCACAGTTCGTCGGTAAGTTCCACATGGGGCTCCTTTGTGAAGTACCTTTCCATGATATGGGCAAGCATGTCGGCAATGCCGCAGGCGGTCTGGTAGGGCGGCAGGGTGTAGGTCAGTTCAGGGTTGAGGATTGAGAAAACGGGCCTTGTGCATTCAAAGTTTGCTCCCCGTTTCCAGGAGCCCCGTTCATCGGTAATAACCGAGCTGATGCTTGATTCGCTTCCCGCAGCGGGAATGGTGAGCACCGTGGCGACGGGCAGCGCCTCTTTCGCCTCTTTTTTGCGGTTGTAAAAATCCCACACATCCCCGTCGTACAGGGCTCCAAGGGCGATGGCCTTGGCGGAATCGATAACGGAGCCGCCGCCCACGGCCAGAATAAACCCGAGCTTTTCTTTTCGCGCAAGCTCCACGCCTTCGTAGACTTTGGAAAGCCGGGGATTGGGCAGCACCCCGGAAAGTTCCACCCATTCGACACCGGCCTCTTTGAGGCTCTTCTTGATCCTGTCCAGAAGCCCCGTCTTTACGGCGGAACCTCCCGAATGGTGAAGAAGAATCCTCAATGCCCGGCCCTTTTCCGCATATTTGGCGGTCTCCTTTCCGGTGAGGTTTTCAGTTCCCTTTCCAAAGATGATTTTCGTCCGGTTATAATATTCAAAATTCTGCATGATCCGTCTCCCCTTAAAAGAATAGGCCCCGCCAGAGGCAAAGCATGGGGAACTATAACACATTAACGGGAAAAAACAAATCCCGGAGGATTCCCCCGGGATGTTTCAAAACCTTCCGCAAAACAAACCGGCCCATACCGGGCGGTGAAGTGCTTCGCAAATCGAATCACTTCACCCCTACAGCTTGAACAGCATATCCCCGTAATCCGGCAGCGGCCAGGCTTCTTTGGAGACAAGCTTTTCCAGTGCGTCTCCCCTCTGGCGGACCGCGTCCATGGCGGGCCTTACGTTTTCGAAATAGGCCTTTGCCTGGGCGAAGGGATCTTCAATGCCCTGCGCCTCGCCGAGGGCGCTTTCCAGTTTGGCGGTTTCGTCGTACAATTCGGCGGAAAGATCCGCTATGCGTTTTACCCGTTTGGCCTGGGGAACGTTGTTCGCGCCGACGGCGGCGAGGGAAGCGGCGCTTTCGGCAAGGGAGCCTGCGTAGGAAGTCGCCGCGGGGAAAATATAGCGCCGGGCAAGATCGATGGTGACGCCGGCTTCAATGTTTATCTGCTTGGAATATTTTTCCAGATAAATATGATAGCGGCTTTCCGATTCTTCCTTGGTAAATACCTTGTGATTTTCAAAGAGGGCAATGGTCTCGCTGCGTATCAGCACGGTAAGGGCGTCTACGGCGTTCTTCACATTTGGAAGCCCCCGCCGTTCTGCCTCGCGGACCCACTCGTCGGTATAGCCGTTCCCGTTAAAGACAACTTTTTTGTGTTTGGCGTAGGATTCCTTGATGATGGACTGTATCGCCTCGTTCTTGCCGGAAGCCTTTTCAAGCTTGTCGGCAAATTCCTGCAGCACCTGGGCAACCGCCACATTGAGGTAGGTGTTGGGCGTGGCAATGGACTGGGAAGAACCGACCATGCGGAATTCGAATTTGTTTCCGGTAAAGGCAAAGGGGCTGGTCCGGTTCCGGTCCGACACATCCTTGGGAAGGGCCGGAAGGCTCGTGACCCCCAGTTTGATCTCCCCGCCGGAATTTGATTTCCCGCTGTTTTTTCCTTCGGCGATATTTTCAAGGATCTCGGTGAGGGGGCCGCCGAAGAAGATCGATACAATGGCGGGAGGCGCCTCGTTCGCGCCCAGGCGGTGATCGTTTGCCGATGTCGCCACCGATGAACGGAGGAGCAGGGCATAACGGTCAACCGCCTCCACTACCGCGACAGCAAAGAGAAGGAAACGGGCGTTTGATTCGGGATTCTCCCCCGGATCGAAGAGGTTGATCCCGTCGTCGGTAGCCATGGACCAGTTGTTGTGTTTGCCCGATCCGTTGATGCCGGCAAAGGGTTTCTCATGAAGGAGTGCCTCCATGCCGTGCCGCCGCGCCACGCTCCTCAGTGTTTCCATGACAAGCTGATTGGCATCCACCGCGGCGGTTGAATTGGCGTATACCGGGGCAATCTCGAACTGGTTGGGGGCCACTTCGTTGTGCTGGGTCTTCGCGGGAATTCCCACCTTCCACAATTCCGTATTGAGTTCCCGCATGAAACCGGCGACCCGTTCCTTGATGGCGCCAAAGTAATGGTCTTCCATTTCCTGGCCCTTGGCCGGCAGGGCGCCGAAGATGGTCCTTCCGGTAAGGATAAGATCGGGACGGCTGTCGTAGTATTCCTTGTCGATAAGGAAGTATTCCTGCTCGGGACCCACCGTGGTGAATACCCGTTTGGACGTTTCATTCCCCAGAGCCCTGAGAAGGCGGACCGCCTGTTTGCTTAAGGCGTCGATGGATTTTAAGAGGGGCACCTTCTTGTCAAGGGCCTGCCCGTAATAGCTGATAAAGGCCGTCGGGATGCACAGCGTGGTCCCGGTGGGATCCTGCTTGAGGAAGGCGGGGCTCGTCACATCCCAGGCGGTATAACCGCGCGCCTCAAAGGTGGCCCGCAGTCCCCCTGAAGGGAAGCTCGACGCGTCGGGTTCTCCCTTGATGAGTTCCTTTCCGGAAAACTCCATGATTACCTTTCCGTCGCCCGTCGGAGCGATAAAGGAATCGTGCTTTTCCGCGGTAAGGCCGGTAAGGGGATGAAACCAGTGCGTGTAGTGGCTCGCCCCTTTGGCGATGGCCCAGTCGCGCATTACGGCGGCGACCACTTCCGCCACTTCCAGCGTCAGTTCCTTTTCGCCGTTCTGAACCGCCCGTATTTCTTTGTAGATATTCTTGGGCAGCCGCTCTCTCATGATCGCGTTGGAAAAACTGTTCGAGCCGTACAAGCCGGTTACCGGCGTCTTTGTAAAATCGATTGTGCTCATTATATCCTCCTGTCATACAGTGTATATGATTTGTTTGGGTTAAGAAAAGGACGGTACGGCCAATGCCGCACCGTCCCTGCTTTTTTAAATGAATCCTTTACCCAATTGCCGCGGAACCGGTTTCGCCGGTTCTGATCCGGATGGTTTCCTCAATGGGAAGAATGAAAATCTTTCCGTCTCCAATCTCCCCGCTCCTTGCCCCCCGGATGATGGCGTCCACCGTCGGCTTCACAAAATTGTCATTCACCGCTATTTCGATGCGGACCTTCTTTAGAAGATTCACTTCCATCTCAACGCCCCGGTATTGTTCGGTGTAGCCT
>JAIROE010000307.1 GCA_031257715.1 Treponema sp.
GATCCCAAGGCTGATGGTAACCTGCGGCAGGGGCGGGTCCCAGGGGACTTTCATGGCCGCCACGGCATTCCGCAGGCGTTCGGCCACCATCCAGACGGTATCCCGGTCCGTGTTGGGAAGCAGGATCGTAAATTCTTCGCCGCCGAAGCGGGACGGGACATCTTCTTCCCTGACCCCCTGCTTAATCGTAAAGGCAAGCATCTCGAGGACCTGGTCCCCGGCAAGATGGCCGTAGGTATCATTGAAATTCTTGAATTTGTCCACGTCCATGACGATGATGGAAGACGCACAGCCTGACCGCCGGGAATGGGCCAGCTCTTCGGTGAGCCGCAGCATGAAGAAGCCGTGGTTGAAAAGACCCGTCTTTACGTCCCTTAAGGAATGCTCGTAGTGAAGGTGATTTTTAATCGCCTGCGATACAAAGGACATGAGCTGCTGCAGGAAAATCAGCTCCCTGGGCGTGTATTCATCCTCCAGAATCTTTTTTCCGACAACAATGATGCCATAAAGGCCAAAGGGCCCCAGAATGGGGATTATCAGTTCGGGATCTATTTCACCAAAAGACTTCGTTGCTTCCTCGTTTTTCATCTCGTAGGAAAAAAGATCGAAATTGATGGGTTTGGGATACTGCTGAAAAAACGACTCGAAGGGGGCGATGCTGTCCACTTTAAGATGAAGATCGACCTTCTTGTAATTCTTGTAACCACGGATGACGATATCGTCCCTGTTTTGCACGGGTTTCCAGAGGAAGGCGATAAAAGACGGAAGAAAATGATCCGATATCTGAAAAACCGTCGCATCCATGATGTCGTCTATACTGGTACGGTTAAAAATATCCAGCCCTCCCTGCAGAAGGCTCTGGTAGTTGTGTATTTCCCGGTTAAGATCATCAACAAATTTGAACACCCCCAATTCCTGGAGAAAGGAATAATTCTCCATTAATTTGGGATTTTGCAGAAAATCTTTTTCGGTTTCTTTTATATCTTTTTCTTCTTTCATCGGATTTCTATCAAGTCATTGAAAAATGGTCGCTGATGATTTTTCGCCATTCAGCGCGGTTTTCTTTGTCCTCCCATTCCAGGATCTTCCTTATTTTAAAATCTTTTGCATCGGAAGGATTGTTGAAGTGAACCACTCCAAAGCGTCCGCCCCCAATGTAGGACACCGCGTCTCCCGGCTCCAGAACCTCTCCTTCCATTATGCGTTCAATGACGCAGTCAAAATGCACGGCCTGGCCTGATGCCCTGTCCTGGATGGCGGCGGTAATATCCTTGATGGGCTTTCCGCACCATGGACAATCCAAAACCGGAATGGGTTCTTGGGGAATGCCCGGAGCCGTCCACTTGGGCCTTTCATGGAAACCGCCGCGGTTCTTTTCAAACTGCCCGGTACGGAGATCCTCTTTCCGCTCTTTACGGCCCTGCCAGTTCTCGTTATCCCGCCGCCTGCGCCGGGAAGAGCGGCGGCTACTTCCTCTTTCGTTGCCGTTCATGAAAAATTCCTCCCCGGGAAATATCCAGAAGTTCGTTGCTTAATACAAGGGCAATACGCTGTATTGCTTCGGACAGATAATCGTTGTCATTTATCTTGTCCCGAAGGCGTTCCAAATCGAAGGAATCCGAACCTGCGGCAACATCCGCCACAGCCGCGTCCGGTGAACCCTCCGTTTGAACCATTATCATACACGCTCCGTAAAGGCCGATACAAGATGGGTAACGCCCTCCGGCCCTAAAAAAACCACGTCAAAACGAACGGCCATACCCTTATATTCTCGATGGGAAAAAAGGAAATACTTAGCTGTTTCTATGATACGCCGCTGTTTTTCCCGGTTTATCTTGTAACGGAGTTCTTCAATGCCATAAGCGGACCATGCCTTTACTTCGGCAAAAACCACCGTATCGCCGTCCAGCGCGACAATATCCGCCTCTCCCTGGCGGAAACGGAGGTTACGGGCAAGTATTTTCATGCCCTTTCCCTCCAGAAAAACCGCCGCCTTTTCCTCCCCGTCCCGTCCCCTGCCGGAATTATTTGGCATTCTTTTTGGCGAGCTCCCTGGGGTCCAGGGCCTTGGCGATAAAGAGGCTTTTTTCCGTCAAAAGATCGACAATATCCCCCTCATCCTGTTTGTAAACCTTGCCGAATTCATCGGCAAGAACGCGGATCTTTGGCCTGAGGGGGGCGTCTCCGTGAACTTCGATAACCCGCGCCAACGCGCCGTTGTTGAGGAGTATAATGGAGCCGATGGGATATATTCCCATGGTCTGAATGAAAGCCTTGAGAACATCAGGATCAAAGCGGCGGGAATTGTCCGAGAGGAGGTTCTTCATGGCTTGATAGCCTACCATGGAATTTCGGTAGGGCTTCTGGCTGACCATGGCCTCAAAGGCGTCCGCTACGGAAACGATCCTGGCGCCAAGATCGATGACCTCACCCGAGAGCCTGCGGGGATAACCTTCGCCGTCCCACCGCTCATGATGCTGAAGGGCTACCATGCCCACCTCATCGGGATACAGCAGGGTTTTGGAAATGATCTTGTATGCGTACAGAGGATGGGCCTGCATGCGCTGCAGCTCCGCATCGGAAAGGCCGCCCCGTTTGTCGACAATCTCTTTGGGAAGCCGGAACATCCCGACATCATGGAGCAGCGCGCCGGTGATGATCTGCACGATCTTGTGGTTAGGGATCTTGAGTTCCATGGCGATAAGCGCCGAAAGTATGGCCGCGTTAACCGAACTTTTCGCCATATCGTGGCCCATCACTTCCCCGCCCAAAATATACCCTATGAAGCTGTCCCGTTCGTCACGCACCGCCTGCAGAAGCCGGGCGGTAATGTTGTCTATGGACCTTACTTCTATGGAAACGCCTCCCGCGATGTTGCCGAACACCGCGTCGAGCCGCTCAATAAGCTCCATGTAAGTCTTGTAGGCGCCCTTGTTTTCCTGAACCTCGGCAAGGGAAAGCGCGCTGGGCGCATTTTTCTTCGCGGCCCCCTGTTTTCCGGCGCCTCCCGGTTCAGCCCGGGCCGCCTCCCCGCCCGACGCCGGCGCTCCGGCCGCCTGACCGGGCTTCGCATCCGCGTCTTTCTTCTGCCCGGCGGTGATGGACACGGCTTCGCCCTCGGTCTCTACGGTTTCAATGCCCCAGGACGCAAGCCGATCAATGTCTTTCTTTCTGAGTTCCACCCCGGCCGGAACAAGAATATTGTTGCCTTCAATGTAAACCGGTTCGGAAAAGATCATACCGGGATGGAGATTTTTTATCGCAATCTTTTTCATCGTGTTTTCTTGTCCTTTTCAAACACAAACGCCAGTATCTTTGCCGCCGCTTCCCAGCACCATTCCGGAATGAAATCACCGGGATTAACGCCGGCATCCAAAAGGGCCGCCAGGGCGCCGTCTTCCACAATGGTCACCCCCGCTTTTTCCGCGGCGGCTATGATACGCTCCGCCTCTCTGTCCCGTCCCTTGACAAGAAGACGGGGCGCAGGATCTTTACTTCTATTATAGGCCAACGCGGAAGCGGTTTTCTTTTTTTTTATGTTACACCTCCTTATTTACGGAAAGCAAGACATCATCCCTGCTGTCGGGGGCAAAAAAGGAGAAAAAATCACCGTTTTGGACATAAATTTGATCACGGGGAAGCCCCAAAAGCGCCGAAAGTTCCTTTTTCATGGCGGAAAGCGCCCTGTTTCCCGGAGAAGGCCGCCTGCCGAAACCGAGCCGCGCTTCTTCAAGGCCGAATTTCCCTTTCGGCGCGCCGCCGGGATCTGAACGAAGCCGCTTCGAACAATCTGCGACAAAGAGCCAGCGCTCCCCGCCATTGGCGGCGATTTCCAGCGCCATGCGATCCACCCGGTCCGGTTCTTCGCCCGGAAAACCGGGACCGACAAGGACGCGAAGGGTAACATTGTACCGTTCCCCGGCCCCGAACGTGAAAGGCACGACTATCCACCGTTTACCGTCACGGCCGGGAAGGCGGTTAAGCATATCAAGCAGGGGATCATCCGAGGCCGCGCTCTTTCGCAGGGCGGAAGCCCCTTTTTCCCCGGAAGCATCCGTTCCCTGATCCGCGCCTTCTCCTCCGCCGCCCGCCCCGCCGCCGGAAAATCCCGCGGAATTTTCCGGCGGAGAATGCGAAGATTCCCCGCCGGCGCCTTCGCGGCCGGAATTTTCCCCGCCGGACTGCCGCCGGCCGGGAAAGGCCGCCGCCGCGCGGGCGTAACGTTCCAGGGCTTCGCCGTCAAGCTCCGTCCCCTTGCTTAATGAAGCCGCGGCGGCCAGGGACAGAGCTTCGCGGAAACGGAACAACGCTTCCTCCCGGAACACGCCTTCCTTCGCCAATCCCGCGGCCCCCGTATCCCCGGAGGCGGTCCCTGATGACGCGAACGGGGCCGTTTTCGACGCTTCAAGGACCTGGCTTCGTATGCGCGCCAAAGCGGACGGATCGAGGGGAAGGGAAAAAAACCGGAAAAAGGACAACAGCGACGCCGAAAGGCGGTCCCCCGGAAGGCCCATTGCGGAGGCCAGATTCAAAAGGGAAGGACCGTTCACGGCCCGCGCGGCGGCCGCTTCATGTGCGGCGGGGGCGGCTTTCATGGCGGCCGCCGTTTTCACAGCGGATGGAGAATTTGGAGAACCTGTTTTATCTGAAATTGCGTAATTATGGGTTTGTCCGTTCCTGACCGCGGAGATCAAGGCTGGGCTGTTTCAGGCGCGCTGTCCCGTCCTGTACCGGCTTTCGGGGTACGGGCGGCCTTGCGGCCTATGAGTTCCTTGATTCTGGCGCCCTTTCCGACTTTTTTCCGAATATAGTAAAGCTTGGCCCGCCTGACTTTACCGGGCCTGACTACTTCCACCTTGACAATACGGGGAGAATGAAGGGGAAAAACCCGTTCCACACCGACTCCGTAGGAATTCTTGCGCACCATAAAAGTCCTGCCTATACGGGAATTTTTCATGGCGATAACAAGGCCTTCGTAGATCTGGATACGTTCATTTTTGCCTTCAACAATCCTGAAATGTACCTTTACCGTATCGCCCGGCTTGAAATTACCGGGATCGCTTTTCATCTGGGAGGCTTCAATAGCCCTGATTTCATTCATTTCCAAACTCCTCCGCACCTTTGCGGCCCCGGGCCGTAAGGTTCTCTATAATTCTTTCGGTTTCGGCATCGAAAATTCCCGCTTCCCGGCCCTGACGAACAAGATCAGGCCTCAAAGCCAGCGTCCTCTCCACCCGTTTCTCCAGACGCCAGCGCCGTATATGCTCATGATGCCCGGAAAGCAAAACGCCGGGAACTTCAACTGTAGCATAAATCTCGGGGCGTGTATACTGGGGATACTCAAGAAGTCCCCCGGAAAAGCTCTCTTCCTCAAGGGATTCAGGCGTAATGACCCGATCCACAAGCCGGTACGTCGCGTCTATGAGCGTCAAGGCAGCGATTTCCCCCGACGAAAGCACATAATCACCAACGGAAATCTCCTGGTCGGCGTACAAATCAATGATCCGCTGATCGATTCCCTCGTAACGGCCGCAAACAAGGAAAAGCTCGTCCTTCGCCGCAAGTTCCTGCGCCGCCTCCTGATTAAAAAGCCGCCCCGAAGGCGAAAGGCAAATGACCGTGGGCCCCGCCCCCCTTCGGGCCGCCTTTTTGCAAGCCCCCGCCGCCTCCAGGGCGCGGCCAAGCGGCTCGGGGAGCATCAACATTCCCGGACCGCCGCCGTAGGGGGCGTCGTCGCAGGTTTTATGCCTGTCAAGGGCGTAATCGCGGATATTGACGGTCCGGTATGCTATGATGCCCCGGTCTATCGCCTTTGCCATGACGGACGCGGCAAAATAGGCGTCGATAATTTCAGGAAAAAGCGTCAGCACGGTATATTTCATGATTCCAGAATCCACACGGCGCGGAGCGCCGCCCACCCCGCCCCGGCGTTTATTTCGCCAAAGAATTCATCCCTGAAGGGAACCAGCTTCAGTTCCCCCGATTTAAGCCGGATCTCGGCCACATAACCGCCGCCGCCCTCGAAAACGCCGGTAATATGCCCCAAAACGGAATCATCCGGCCGCTTGTGCCCGCAGCAAAGCGCATCTTCGGCCACCACCGCGAGCCCCTTGAGGTCTTCAATGTAATATTCACCGGGCTTAAGCGGGCTCGCGTTTTCCCGGCCGGTAATTATCTCCGCCCCGGTATAATTCCCCGCCGCTTCCGGGGTATCTACGCCGCGGAACTTCATCACCACCGAAGGAAAAACCACGGCGCTCTTCTCTATTTCGACATCCCGTTCAACGCCGCGCAGCCTTATGACCGCGGACCGCAGACTGAGCAGATGCCCCGTTTCCCCGGAAAGGGACTTTACCTTGACAAAACCTTCAAGACCGAAGGCGCCCCCAACAAGGCCCACCACAAAACGGCCGGTCATGCGGAAACAGGCTTAGTCCAGAATTTCCAGTATGGTATGCTTGCCGTTCTTTGACGACGACGCCTGAAGAACCGTGCGCATGGCCTTGGCGATGCGGCCGCGCTTGCCGATGATCTTCCCCATATCGGACGGCGACACCCTCAGTTCCAGAATCGTGGACTTTTCACCTTCCACCACGTTTACCTCTACGGAATCCGGCTCATCCACAAGGGATTTGGCAATATATTCAATCAGATCTTTTTCCATGTTTGTCCTGATAACCGCGGCTTATTTTACGGAAAGGTTCTTTTTATTGAAGATTCTGCGTACCGTATCGCTTACTTCGGCCCCTTTTTCAATCCACGCCTGTGCTTTTTCCCGGTTAAAGAGGATCTGTTCATCCTCCTTTTCAATGGGATGATAATAGCCCAGTTCCTCAATGGTCCGCCCGTCGCGGGCATCCCGCTTGTCCATAACCACAATGCGGTAATAAGGGCGTTTTTTCGTTCCGAACTTCTTGAGCCTGATTGTGGCGCTCATGTATCCTCCTCTGGTATAACGGGTTACAGTATGCCGGAAAAAGGATAGTTTGGTCAATGACCAAAGACCGGCTAAACGCCTGTGGCGTTTAGCCGGTCTTTGGCTGGGGAGTTTTACGGCATCAACTCCCGTGCTGCATACAAACCACGCAAAGCTGCCGTAAAACTCCAAGGCAATCCGCGCAGCGGATTGCACGGGGAGTTTCGGTGAAGCCGGAACTCCAAGGCCGCACGCGCCGTGAGCCGCCGCCCGTGCGCCCTTGGGTTAGGGGATTGTCACGCTGAAGATGGAGCCGAAGGGGCCGGGGTTGCCTTTTTTGTTTTCGTAGTTGAGGCAAAAATAGACGGTGGCGCCGCTTTCGCCTTCAAAGTTGAAGAGGCAGCGGCGTTTGCGGGTAAAGACCGAATAGGGAAGCTCGCGGTGGCTTAAAGGCGGCGTGTTGACGCGGAGCGGGTAAGCGGCGTTGGGGATTCCCGAAAGGCCGAAGTAGATCCGCACACCGTAATCGCTGCGGGGGTCGGTCTCTCCGGCGCCGTGAATCCTCAGCAATTCCAAAAGGTGCACCCCGGGGAAGGCCACCTCCACCACGACCAGTGCCCTGGGCGGGGGGATGGCGGACGGACCGGCGCTCCGCCTCCTGTTCCCCGCGGCTTCTTTTTCCAGAGCCGTCACCACTGTGGAATAAACGATGAATTCGTTGTTGAAGGTGCGCAGCACGGCGGTGCTTTCCTTCCGCACCCTCTTTTTTTCATCAACATCCGCCTTGGTGTGCGGCCCCCGCAGCAGCACCCACGCCCCGTGTCAGGCGCCGTAAGCGCCGTCAAGCTCCTGGCGGCGGGCGGCGGGAATATGCGTCCACTCAGGCGGATTGCCCGTGCACTTGCCGTTGACATACCGGCAGTAATGATTAAAGAATGCCTCAAAATCCGCCTCTTTAACCGGGAGAAATTCCTTGAAATGTCCCATGATACGCTCCTTGCGGCAAGACGCGCGCGCCTCGCCTGTTTTTTTTAATCGGACAGGCGCATCTCCCCAAAAAAGACAGACGCCCCTCACCAACAAGTATAGTACATTTTCCAACACGCCGCCGCCTTTTACCGGAATGTACTTACTTTTTTTTGAAAAGTAGATCCGCATTGGCGAAAAGTAGATCCTTTTTTTAGAAAGTAGATCCATATTGATGAAAAGTAGATCCGTGTTATTGAAAAGCGGTTCGCGTTTTCAGGCGGGGGCCGCGCATTGCGGGAAAGCGGGGCACATTTTCCGGCAGGGGGCCGCGTATTGCGGGAAAGCGGGGGGCGTTTTCAGGCGGGGGGCCGCGTGCTGCTGAAAAGCGGGGGCTTTCAGGCAGGTTTGGCGGGGGGTTTGGGGGTGCGGGCGTTTTCATTGGCGGGTTTTACGGGTATACTCGTTATATGAAAAAGGTTGCTTTAACGGGAATCAAGCCTACGGGGATACTGCACATCGGCAATTACTTTGGGGCCATACGGCCGGCGCTGGAGCTTGCGCGGGACTATGACGCCCGCTACTTTATTGCCGATTATCACGCGCTTAACACGATGAAGGACGGCGCGGAACTTTCCGCCTGTATACGGGAAGTGGCGGCGGGCTGGCTTGCTTCGGGGCTTGATCCCGAACGGGTGATTTTTTACCGGCAGAGTTCTGTCCCCGAGGTCTTTGAATTGACGTCGATGCTCATGGCTTTTACCGCAAAGGGGCTTATGAACCGGGCGCATGCCTACAAGGCGGCGGTGGAGGAAAACGGGGCGCGCGGGCTTGACCCCGACGCGGGGATAAACATGGGGCTTTTCACGTATCCGGTGCTTATGGCGGCGGATATTATCCTTTTTGATTCCGATGTTGTGCCGGTGGGAAAGGATCAGGTGCAGCATATCGAAATGGCCCAGGATATTGCCCAGGCGGTCAACTTCAACTACAAAGAACAGGTGCTCAAAGTTCCCCAAGCGGTGGTAGAGGAGGAAGTTGCGGTGGTTCCGGGTCTTGACGGCCGGAAAATGAGCAAGAGTTACGGGAATGTGATTCCCCTTTTTGCCCCGGAGAAGGAACTGCGCCGGCTTATCATGCGCATCGTGACCAATTCCCAGGGGGTTGACGAGCCCAAGGACCCCGATTCGAGCCAGATATTCCTTCTTTACAAGCTTTTTGCCACGAAGGAGGAGGAGGCCTCGCTTGCGGCGCGCTACCGGGCGGGGGGGATGGGCTGGGGCGAGGCGAAGGAAGAGCTTTTCCGCGTGGCGAACAGGATGCTTGCCCCGCTGCGGGAGCGTTTCGGCGCGATTATGGCGGACCGGGCGGGTCTTGACGGGATTTTGGCGCGCGGCGCCGAACGGGCCCGGCCCATTGCGGCGGCTACGGTCAAGCGGTTCCGCCGGGCGGCGGGGATTGACGGGTAAGGAGTGAAATGGTGGAAAGAACGTTTGTCATGTTGAAGCCCGGTGTTTTGCAGCGGAGGATTGCGGGGGAGGTTATCGGCCGTTTTGAACGGAAGGGGCTTAGGATCACGGCGATGAAGCTTCTGTGTCTGGACGGAATCACCGCGGAGGCTCTGTATGCCGGGCACAAGGGCAAGGATTTTTACGAAAAGCTCCTGGCCTATACCCTTTCGGGGCCGGTTATCGCCATGGCGCTTGAGGGGGAGGACGCGGTTGCCGTGGTGCGCCGCCTTGCCGGTCCCACGAGTCTTGCCGACGCCCCGCCGGGGACAATTCGGGGGGATTATGCCGCCCGCACGCGGCTTAACGTTGTTCACGCTTCGGATAGTCCGGCAAATGCGGAGAAGGAAGTGGGGCTGTTCTTCAAGCCGGAGGACATCTGCGTGTGGGAAGACGGCAACAGTCCCTGGTTTTAGCCGTTTCGGTCCTTTCTTCTTTCGAATGAACCCTTTCATAATTGCGTTCAATGCAGTATAGTTGAAAGAAAACCGGCGGGACATGGACCGGCCGCAAAACCACGAGGGGATTGAAATGTCGGGCGCTTTTCTTTATCCGGTATGTGCCACGGGTCTTGTTATTCTGCTGATTGCTTTTGATTACATCCGGCGGCTTAATACCGACGCCTTCCTGCGGAAAATATACCTGCTGACGCTTTTTTCGCTTTTTGCCGCCATTGTTTTCAACTTTATTGCTTCCCTCTTCGACGGGAAGTCCGGCGCGCCGGTGCGCACGCTTCTTTTCGCGTTCAACAGCCTGTACTTCATCACCCAAAACCTGGCTTACTACACGGTGGTTCTCTTTATTGACTATATTGCGGGGAGAAACAGTTCCAGAACCGGAAAATTGGGCTGCATTGTTCTTGTTATCATGGGAATCAATGTAATCATCATGGTTCTCAATCTCTTTTTCGGGTTTTACTTCACCATTACGCCGGACAACCGCTACGCGGACGGAAGCATGTACCTTGTCCGTTTCTACCTGGGCTATCTGGCCATTCTTATTCTCATCGTCGATCTTCTAACCTCGTCAAAATTTCTTACGCAGGTTTATATGTACCAGATCGTTATATTCGCGATTCTCATCGGCGGCGGGGCGGCCCTTGACATGGTTTTTACGGACGGCAATTTAATATGGGCCTTCTTTACCGCCGGTATGCTGAAAAGTTATTTCTACATAATCCGCGCGGACGCCACGCAGGATGCCGTTACCGGCATAAGGAACAGGGCCAGTTTCAGCGAGTATATCGGGCAAATCATCCGCATGCCCGAGAGGCAGTCCCTCTTGATGTGCCTTATCGACATCAACGGGCTCAAGAAAATCAACGATTCCATGGGCATGGAAGAAGGAGACAGGGCGCTGGCGGATATGGCGGACATACTCAGGAAATGTTCCCGCCAGAATGACTTCATCGCCCGTATCGGAGGGGATGAATTCATCGTCATCATAAAGGCGAAATTTGAAATTGAACGGCTCATCGCGCGGATACTCAGAACCGTCGACGCCAGAAACCAGAAGGCGGATAGCCCTTATCCCCTTGCCATAAGCTACGGCTTTGATAAATTCACAACCAGAACGGATCAGACCATTGATGAATTCCTCTCTCACCTTAACGATCTTGTGTACCAGCACAAGAGCGATCAGCGGAGGGAAGCGGGCGCTTAAATTCCCATGATATCCGGAATACACATAAATCCCACGGTAAGCTCCATTCTTGTCATCAGCTTGATAGTTGTCGATTATGTGCGGAAGCACAATACCGACGCTTTTCAGCGCAGAATATTCCTCGTCGTATTGTCCACGGCGTTTTTGGCGGTCGCCATGGATTTCGCCAACGGCGTTCTGGGAGGGCGGCCGGGCGAAGACATACGGATTATCATGTACGCCGTGCTCACCGTGTTTTTGAATTCCCAGAATATTGCCTATTATATTATACTGGCCTTTATTGACTACTTCGTTTACAGCAATACGGCCCGTACAAGGAAGATCATCGCAATCGCCGCGGTCTTTCTGTCGCTGTACTTTATAAGCACCCTCCTCAATCTCCACTGGAAATTTTTCTTTTATATTTCGGAAGACAACTACTACAGCAAGGGGCCGCTTTATCCCCTGCGGCTTGTGATAAGCTATCTGCCCATTCTCATCATAACGGTGTATGTAATTGCGGCGATTCGCAGTTTTAAGCGATCGCAGGTGTATCTCTTAATCCTTTTTGCCCTGCTTTCCGGTTTCGGAGCGACGCTGGACATAGTCCTCAAAACGGGAAGTCTTGTCTGGATATGCTTTACGGCGGCTCTGCTTTATATCTACTTTTTTATCATACAGAGCGACGCAAAGATAGACAGCCTTACCGGAATCGGGAACCGCACCAGCTTTAACGAATTCATCAACAGGCTGGCGCGGCAAAACACCCGTCACCCCGAGGGCGGCAGGCCCTGGGCCATTGCCATGATAGATCTGGATCATTTCAAGAAGATCAACGACACACTGGGCCATCTGGAAGGTGACAACGCCCTGCGGGATATGGCGTCCATCATCAAAAGCTCAATACGCCACTGCGACTTTGCCGCCCGTTACGGGGGAGACGAGTTTATCGTCGGGGTAAGGGCCGGCTCCGCGGAACAGGCCGGCTCCGTAAAACCGGCTGAATCCGCGGAATCCTCAAAAGCAGGCCTGGAAAAAGTGCTTGCGCGCATCAAGGAGGCCATGGAAGTCCAAAACGAAAAAAATCTGCGGCCCTACAAGATCAGAATGAGTTATGGATATGACATATTCAACACCAATGACGGCGTATCCGTAAGGGATTTTCTTGCCCATATTGACGGGCTGATGTACAAAAACAAGGCTGAACACCGGCGGGCCTCCGATCATATTCTTTTTCCCGCCGGAATGCCGGAGCGGAAATCATGAACTATTCCTTTGCCGTCAACGCCGCTCTTGGTTCATGCCTCATCATCATCCTCATCTTCGCCGATTACCTGCGCAAATACAACACCGATTCCTCTCTCAGGACCATTTTCCTCAGCCTGCTTGCCGTTTCCTTTGCCGCCATACTCTGCGACTTTGCGGGCTGCCTTTTTGAGGGGGTCCCCGGCGCAAGAATACACTCCGTTTTCAATATCGCCATAAACCTTTATTTTATTTTTCAGGTCACAGGCTATTACCTTTTGTTCGCCTTCATCGATTACCTTTCATACCGGGACACGGCAAGAATATACGCGGTAATGCGCATCATTCTGGGCATCACGCTCTTCCATATCATTCTTTTGTCAATTAACGTTTTCACCAATTATTACTTTTACATTTCGGAAGACAACCATTACTACCACGGAGATCTGTACATAATCAGGATAATCATAAGCTACCTTCCCGCCGTGTTTGCGATTGCCGAGATTATCTTTTCGCGGAAAAAATTCAAAAAATACCATTCGGCGCTGGTTTTCTTGTTCCTGATCTTCACCGGCGCCGGAGCGGCCATAGACATGTTCTTCAGCGCCGGCAGTCTCATCTGGCCATGCCTCACTTCCGCGTATCTGTACTCCTACTTCTTTATCATCATGTCCGATTCCAGGATAGACAGTCTTACGGGGCTTGGAAACCGGTTCAGTTTTAACGAATTTATTGAAAAGCTTTCAAAATCTACCGCAAACGAATCCTGGTCCATCGTGATGATAGACATGGATCACTTCAAGCAGATCAACGACACATTGGGCCACCTGGAAGGCGACAATGCCCTGCGGGACATGGCGTTTATCATCAAGGGATCAATACGCTACTCCGACTTTGCCGCCCGTTACGGAGGCGATGAGTTTATCCTTGCGGTCCGTGCGGAATTTAATGTTTATAAAGTTCTGGAACGGATACAGGAAGCGATAGACAATCAGAATAAAAAAAACTACCGGCCCTTCAGCCTGGCAATGAGCTACGGCTGCGATGTGTACACGACAAATTCCGGCCGGTCCGTAAACGATTTTCTCAAACACATAGACGCCCTCATGTACGAAGAGAAGCGGCGCAAGTACGGAAGCGGCGGAAACTGATTTATACACCATACAATTACAACCGGTAATTCCGGGCATTTGCGGAATGTCCGGGAACGGCGGTTCGGCCGTTGCATTTTGCGCCCCGAATAATTACACTGTACTCATGCTGGAAAAACTTACGGAAAAAATATCGGATGCTCTGCGTTTCGTTTCGGGAAAGGCGTCCATTACCGAAAAGAACATTGATGATGCGGTCGAAACAATAAAGATGGCCCTGCTGGAGGCGGACGTAAATCTCCGGGTGGTGCGCCGTTTTGTCAATGCTACCGTCGAAGAGGCCAAAGGGGAAAAGGTTCTCCGTTCGGTGGATCCGGGACAGCAGTTCGTCAAGATTATCCATGACAAACTTGTTTCCTTTCTGGGGGATGTCAAACAGGATCTTTCCCTCCGCGGGCCCGATGTCATTTCGTCAATTCTCATGCTGGGGCTTCAGGGTTCAGGCAAGACTACCAGCTCCGCCAAACTGGCTTTCCGTCTTAAAAAAGAAGGGCGGAAACCCCTTCTTGTAGCCTGCGATCTGGTGCGGCCGGCGGCGGCGGAGCAGCTTGCCGTGCTGGGGAACCAGATCGGCGTGCCCGTCCACAGGGAAGACGGCGCCAAAGACAGCGTCAAGGTGTACCGGGACGCGCTGGACTGGGCGCGCAAAAACATGATAGACACCCTTGTCATCGACACCACGGGCCGGCTCCAGATAGATGAACCCATGATGGCCGAACTTTCCCGGCTCAAAGAGGCGGCCAAACCTGAAGAACTTCTCCTTGTGGCGGACGCCATGACCGGACAGGCGGCGGCGGAAATTGCCAAGACCTTTAATGAAAAAATAGGCATTTCAGGCTGTGTACTTACCAAATTTGATTCCGATACCAGGGGCGGGGCGGCCCTTTCCCTCAAGACCGTTACCGGAAAACCGCTCAAATTCGTCGGCACCGGAGAAAAGCCGGAGGACTTTGAGCCTTCCACCCGGACCGCGTGGCCGGGCGCATACTGGGTATGGGCGATGTGGTAAGCCTTGTGGAAAAGGCCCAGGAAGTCATAGACCGGAAAGAAGCGCTGGAACTCCAGAAAAAAATGGAGAAGGAGAATTTCACCCTGGAAGACTGGCTCAACCAGCTCAGATCGATGAAAAAAATGGGGCCCCTTAAATCCATGCTGGAGATGATCCCCGGCATGGCGGGACAGATCAGCGAAGAAGACCTTGATAAAACGGAACTGAAAAATCAGGAAGCAATACTTTCATCAATGACCCGCAAGGAAAGGGCCAACCACCTCATCATTGGCCCCACCCGGCGGAGCCGCATCGCGCGCGGATCGGGAACCTCCGTCGCCGAAGTCGCCCGCCTCATCAAAAAATTCGAGAAATTGCGGGGCATGATGAAGAAAATGGCGAAATTCAGCAGGAACCCCGCCCAAGCACAGCAGATGATGCAGCGCATGGGCAGTTTCAGGTGATGCGGGCCGGCGTTTGATATAGGGAACATCTGGAAACCCCCGTTGGGTTTCCAGAGGCATCTATCGATTACTGTCCCACCGCGAAATATTGAAAGCCCGCCTGTTCCATGTGCCGCCGTTTATAAATATTCCGCAAATCAAACACTATCGGAGCCCTCAATAATTTTTTTACTCTCGGGAAATCGAGATTGCGGTACTGATTCCACTCGGTAACAATTACCAGCGCATCGCAGCCTGAAATCGCTTGGTGTTCATCTTCAAAGCAGCGTATAGAGCCGCCGAATTCCGCAAGCCTCCGGGACGCTTCCGGTATAGCCGCGGGATCGCTGGCCTGAATCGACGCCCCGGCCCGAACAAGGCCGCGGATAATAACCAGAGACGGCGATTCCCGGATGTCACTGGTATTCTGTTTAAAGGCAAGGCCCAAAACGGCAATGTTTTTTCCCTTGAGGCCTCCCCTGTTTTCGAAAAAGGATTCAATTTTTTTTACCATCCTCTGTTTATGGGATTCATTGGCCTCAATGGCCGCTTCGACAATCAGGAGAGGGATCTCCTGTTCCCTGCCGGTCCGGGCCAGAGCGCGGGTGTCTTTGGGAAAACAGCTCCCCCCGTATCCGGGACCGGGGTGCAGAAATTTTGCTCCGATGCGGCCGTCCCTGCCCATGGCCCGGGCCACCTCCTGAACATCGGCGCCGGTTTTTTCGCAGAGGCAGGCCAGCTCGTTGATAAAGGTGATTTTTACCGCCAGGAAAGTATTGGCCGCGTATTTGATCATCTCGGCGGTTTCAACGCTGGTTTCGATAAAGGGAATCTCGTTAAGGTTAAGCGAATGGTAAACCGCCTTCATAATTTCCCGTGCCTTTTCCGTCCCGGTTCCAATAACAACCCGGTCCGGGTGCATGAATTCCTGAATGGCCGAACCTTCCCTCAAAAACTCGGGATTGGAAACAAGATCAAAACAGGGCGTCTCCACCGGGATCCCGCCGCCGTCAATCCGCCGGACAAGTTCTTCACGTATCCAGGCTGCGACTTTTTTTCCCGTTCCCACGGGGACCGTACTCTTGTTGACGATGACTTTGTAACCGGCCATGCAGGCCCCTATTTCCCGGGCGGCGCTTTCCACATGGGAAAGATCGGCGCTTCCGTCTTCCGCCTGGGGGGTACCCACAGCGATAAAAACGACTTCGCTTTTTTGCAGGGCCTCCGGTAATGATGTGGAAAAAAACAGCCGCCCCGAGGCCATATTGCGGCGAACCATGTCTTTCAGCCCCGGTTCGTACATGGCAATCTCCCCTTTTTTTAACCGTTCTATTTTCTTCGTATCCCGGTCAACACATATAACGGTATTCCCAAAATCCGCGAGGCATGCGCCCGAAACCAGTCCCACATACCCTGTCCCCACAACACCTATTGTTATCATGTTTATTTTCCGCTCCTTTTTGTTTGTACCCGCTTAAAGTCTTTGTACCCCAATATACTTTTTATGTCCCGCCGAAAATGCGTGTTTTGTTTTTTTTATTCAACTGTTAAAGCAATTTTAGCGGAATTCTCACACAGGAATGGCATACGGTTCTTGACGATATATTTTTATTCAATGGGAGGTCTGAATGAAAATCGCCTATTTTACCGATACCTTTGCACCGGAACTGAACGGGGTAACGAATACCCTCTCCAGATTACAGAGCTATCTGGAAAGGAAGGATATTCAATACGCTTTTTTTGTTCCGGAGTACAGCCGGAAACCCGAAGCCGGCGCCGTTCTTCAAAATAAAAATATTCACCGTTTCCGGGGGATGAAAACATCGCTTTCGCCGGAAAGCCGCCTTGCTTTTCCCCGGTATCAGGCGGTCCTTGATTGTTGCGATGAATTCAGGCCCGATCTGGTGCATGTGGTTACCGAATTCGGGATCGGGTACAAGGGGGTAAAGTACGCCCGTTCACGGGATTTGCCCCTGGTGATGAGTTACCATACCGACTATTGCAAATACCTTGAGTTTTTTCATCTTGATTTTCTAAGACCCCTGGTGGAAAAGTATCTGGCATGGTTTTACCGTTCCGCCCACAAAATCCTCGCCCCCTCACGGCATACCCTGGAACAGCTTTTTCAAAAACAGTACCGGAACCTGGGGATCTGGTCCCGGGGCATAGACGCGGGAAAATTCAACCCCCGGTTCAGAAGCCGAAACTTGCGGAAACAGCTTGGTGTAAACGGCAAATTTGTGTTCCTCTATGTGGGCCGCCTGTCCCCGGAAAAGGGCCTTGATATGCTGCTTCATGCCGCCGAAGTAATTGAAAGGCGTTTCCCCGGAAAGGCGGCTTTTGTTTTTACCGGCGGCGGTCCGTATGCCGATTTTATCAGGCAAAAGAATTTCTCCGGGAGGAACTCTTCCCGGGTTATCCTTACAGGCTTCAAGACGGGCCGGGAGCTGTCCCAAATATACGCCTCCGCCGACTGCTTCGCCTTTCCTTCGGGGACGGAAACCTTCGGCAATGCTCCCCTTGAAGCCATGGCCAGCGGGCTGCCGGTGGCAGGCGTCGCCTCGGGGGGCGTGATGGAATTTCTTTCCCACGGGAAGAACGCCCTGCTCTGCGCCGGCGGCGACCGGGACGCCTTTACGGAAAATCTAATCACCATAATGAATGACAAAATGCTCTGCCGTAAACTGGCGGAAAACGGCAGGAAGCTGGCCCGCTCCCGAACTTGGGACATGATCTTCGACGATCTCCTTTCGGTTTATACAAGACTCATTGCGGATAGACGGCGCCTGCCGTCTGATACGGAGAAGCCCGGCGGGAACTTCGGGGTTCCCCTTCGGGATGTTCCAGGAAACGGTTACCGTGACGCTTCCTAAGCTCCGTGATTTAGGCACGATCTTTTTGGGCGGTTCGCCGGGGCAGGTGGTCATTCAAATTACCAATTATTGCAACGCATCCTGCCCCCAGTGCGGCATGAGAAAAAGCACCGCCATGGAACGTTTCCATCTCCATGAATCCCGGGTTAAATATATTCTGGATCAATGCGCAAGGAACAGAATAAACGCCGTGTCCCTCACCGGCGGCGAGCCTTTCATCAACATGGCCGCCATCCTGGATTTTCTGGATTACGGGACGCGGCTGGGCATCCGTTATCTGCGAAGCGGCACCAACGGTTATATGCTTGCTCCCGGCGGGAAGGCCGCCGAAGCCGAAGATATAAACCGTTTTGCCAAAACGCTTTCCCGTACGGGGATACGGAATTTCTGGATAAGCCTTGATTCGGCGGATACCCAAACCCATGAAATTATGCGGGGTCTGCCGGGTGTAATTGAAGGAATACGCCGGGCGCTGCCTTTTTTTCACGCACAGGGTCTGTACCCCGCGGCGAATTTGGGGATAAACCGGAATGTGGCGGGACCCCCCATTCCGGCCCTTGCAGGCCCGTATGATGAGGAGCGTTTTCTTAATGCCTTTACTGCGGGATTTACGGCATTTTTTTCCAGGACTGTTGATCTTGGATTTACCATGGCCAATGTCTGCTACCCCATGAGTTCCGCCCAAGCGGGGCTCTCGGATGAGCGGCCGGTCTACGGCGCCATTTCCGCCGACGCGGCGGTTGATTTTTCCCCCGCGGAACTGCGGCTCGTGTTCAGGGCACTGCTTGAGGTGATTCCCCGCTTCCGAAAACGAATTCGGATCTTCAGCCCCCTTTCGGTCCTCTATGCCATGTCCCGCGGAGATGAGGCGCTTATGTTTCCCTGCCTCGGCGGGTACGCCTATTTTTTTGTGGGCTGTAAAGACGGCCGGCTTTACCCCTGCGGCTATCGGGGCAATGAAGACTTGGGAAAAGATTTTACCGGGGCAATCCGCCAGGGCCGGAAAATAAAACCCTTCTGCTTAAAATGTCACTGGGAATGTTTCCGGGACCCCTCCCAGCTTTTCGGTTTGGCCCGGTATATGATCCGGCATCCGGCCGGATGTTTTGTAAAGAAACGGATCGATCCCCGAATGGTAAAGCTCTGGTTTGCCGACATGGGCTATTATATCCGAAATGATTTTTTCAACGGCAGAAAATCCGGCGGCAAACAGGGGCGGCGTTAGCCGTCGAGCAAGCCCGCAAATACCGGCCCCAAAACGGTTGAACCATTACAGATGCTTCAGGGCAGATCAAGGGTCTACCGGAACACTGCCGGTTATGCCGGCATATTGGCTTATGCTCTTGAAATATCCGGCGTATTTTTTGTCCGAAACGGCGATATGGGTCAAAATCCAGTCCTTGAGATACCGGGTAAACACGATAAGGCTGAATTTTTGGTCCTTTATGTTTCGTACTTGTTCTACCACTGTCAGGACAAAGGCATCATGTTCCCGTTTATGTTCCCTGTAATCGGGAAATTTCGTCCGTATCAGGAGCTCTTCCTCGGTAGAAAAATGCACCTTTATATAGTTTCTGGTTCCCTGTATTACCTTGCTTAAATAAAGTTTCTCCGATTCTGCGTCGCCCACGCAATGGTTAAACAAATCGTTGGTAAGCCTGATCAGTTCCTGATGTTGATCATCAAGCACTTTTACTCCGACAGACAGGGCCGACGACCATTTAACCAGTTCAGACTTTTCCATACAGTCTCTCTCTGGTTTCTGGTAAAGACCACCATTTATAAGTTACTGATTTAATCGCCTAAAGTCAAAAGAACTTTTCACTGGAAGCCCGGATGACGCTCACGCTCCCCGCAGAAGTTCCCTCGGTTTTGATCCCTGGGCGGGACCTACCACGCCCTTGTGTTCCATCTCTTCCACGAGGCGGGCCGACCGGTTGTAGCCTATCTTGAGACGCCGCTGTATATAACTGGCGCTGGCTTTACCCTGCTGCAGAACAATTTCAAGGGCTTTTTCGTAGAGAGGATCGCCGCCTTCGGAAAAAAGCGACGGAGTCGTTTCGTCTTCTTCATCGTCATAGAATATTTCATCATCGATGTAGTCGGGTTCGCCCAGAGTCTTGACATATTCTACCACCGCCTCCACTTCCTCTTCGGAAACGAAGGCTCCCTGCATGCGGACGGGGAAGGGGTCCACCACGCCGGCGTAAAGCATGTCTCCCTTGCCCAGCAGTTTTTCCGCTCCCACCATGTCAATGATGATGCGGCTGTCCATCTTGCTGGCAACCATAAAGGCGATGCGGCTGGGAATATTGGCCTTGATGAGGCCGGTGATCACGTCTATGGAGGGCCGCTGGGTGGCGAGGACCAGGTGTATTCCCACGGCACGGCTCATCGCGGCAAGACGGGCCACGGTACTTTCCAGTTCCTTTCCGGTGGTTGCCATGAGATCGGCAAATTCGTCTATCACTACGACGATGTAGGGCATATGTTCCGCCGCCATGCCTTTTTCCCTGATCCGTTTATTGTAGCTTCTGATATCCCGCACTCCCATGGAATCAAGGCAGGCGTAGCGTCTCTCCATTTCGTAGATGCAGTATTGAAGGGCCTGAAAGGCGCGCTTGGGTTCCGTGATAACAGACGTTAAAAGATGGGGAATATCGTTGTAGAGTTTCAACTCGACAATTTTTGGATCGATGAGGATGAGCCGGCATTCAGACGGATGCCGCTGGTACAAAATGGAAAGTATCATCGTGTTAACACACACGGATTTCCCCGCGCCGGTCGCCCCGGCGATAAGGAGGTGGGGCATCTGGACGAGGTCTGCGGTAACCGCCTCGCCGGTGATGTCCTTTCCAAGGACCACGGGAATCTCAGGCCGCCGGCCTTCCCTTTTTCCCTCAGACCGGGTACCGCGAAGTTCACCTTCGATGATCTCCCTGAATGAAACGATATTCCGTTTTGCATTCGGTACTTCTATGCCGACCGCGTGTTTTCCGGGAATGGGGGCCACGATGCGCACCGACGAGGCGGCAAGGCGCAACGCGATGTTGTCCTGAAGGTTCACAATCCTGGAAAGCTTGACCCCCGGCGCGGGAAGAATTTCAAACATGGTAATAACGGGTCCCTTCCTGATCCCCGTAACTTCCGCCTGTATCCTGAATTCTTCCAGTGTTTCCTTAAGCGTTACCGCCGCGTCTTCGGTGGCGGCGTCTATGATCCAGTACTGGCCGTCGGGGTACTGGTTGAGTATGTCAACCGGTACCGAATAGGATGCCCTGGAAACATGACCGGAGGAACAGGTTTGACGGGTATCGGAAGTTTCAGGACCGTTCCGGCGGTTTACGGTCTTGAGGGCGGCTGCGGTTTCCGCTTCCCAAAGGGCGCGCTCAACATCAGCCGTCATGCCGGTGGAACAGTTCTCTTCAGGATCTGTCCCGGTTTCGAAGTCCGCATCAGTTTCAGGATCATCATCGCAGAGTACCGCGTCATCATCATCAAAGTCCCCATCCATATCAGGACCTGCAAGGTCTATGGCGGTATCCGTGTTTTCCTGCACGAATCCGGCCAGACCTTTGTCATTCAGATCCGTTCCCTGGGTTCGGGCGGCCAATTCGGCATATACTTCATTGGGCACAGGAAGGGGAGCAGGCAACAAGAAGGATTGCAGCCTGCCTCGGCGGCGGACCCTGCCAAGATCAACACGCCGGCTCTTCCCCGGAAAAAGCATTTCGCGGGCTGCCGCGATGAGCAGGATTTCGGCAATGACAAGGAATACAATGATAAAACTGAAAAAGGGTTTCCCGGTAAAATCCAGAAATGGGGATTTGGGCGACAAGTTCTCAAAATTCCGGATAACGGCGATGCCTCCCGCCAGTGTCAGAAAGGGAAAGAGCAGGGAACTAAGGACAAAGATACGGCCCGGCCGCCATGCAGGATCGGCCAGAATGAAGGCGGCATAAAAAAGATAGGCCGGAATGATAAAAGCCAGAAGCCCGTAGGATGCCACAAAAAAATCTCCCGGTCCGGATGCAAAGGGCAGTGAAAACAGGGAACCCGCGAATGAAAACGCCAAAAACAGGGCGGCAAGCCCCAGAACGGCCGCACCGGCCGCCGCGCCGATGCGGAATTTGGCGCCGGGGGCGGAGAAAAAAGATCCCGCAGAACGGAAAAAGTTCCTGAAACGGGAAAAAATACCGGAACGAAAAAACATTTTTCACAACCCCTTGTTCCAAATCTTGTGCAAAAAAACTTCCGAAAACTGAAATTGTGGGAATGCCACAACTTCTTTAGAAGTTTTCTTATTAGTATATATCGGTAAAAAAAAGAAACCCTTCAAGGACTTCCCGCCGGGGATTTTTCCGGCCCGCCATAAAGCAGTCTGTACACGGCGGCGGCGGAAAGAACCCTGCGGGCGTATGTTCTCGTTTCGGAATACGCGACGGTTTCAAGAAAAAGATCCCCGGGCAAGTCCGGCTCCGCGGCCCGCCAGCGGCGGAACCGTGTCAGTCCCCCATTATAGGCGATAAGGGCAAAGAGGGGATCTTCAAGGCGTTCAGCAAGATACCGGAGATACACGGCTCCAAGGTGTATGTTAACTTCAGGATCGAGCAAATCCGGTCCGCCGTTTTCGGTGTGGTCGGGCCCTCCCTGTCGTTTCAGCCTCCCCGCGACTTCTTCCGCCGTGGCGGCCATCAACTGGGTAAGACCCACCGCACCAGCCCTTGAAACAATACCGGGCTGAAAGGCGCTTTCGGTTCGTATGAGGCCGAAAAGCAGTTCCGGCTCAAAGCCGTTTTCTTCCGCCTTTTCCCCGATCCAGCGCCGCCAGGGCCGGGGATAGGCCAGTTCCAGATCCTCACGGACAAGTTCATAATTATCCCGGTTCATATACACCGAAACAAGCCGTATCGCCCCGGCATAGAGCCCGTCGTCGTGCATGGCCCGGGCCAGCGTCCGCAGCTCCGCCGTTGAAAGATCCCCTGCTTTTTCATCTACATATGAAAAAGATAAATCTCCCGCGCCGCTCCTGAAAAAACCCAGAAGAAATTCCATGAGTTCAGGCCGGAGAAAGGTCCCCGCGCCGGCTTTACCGGGATTGAGAAAAGGCTCTCCCAGGGCTGCGGCGCTTTTCATGCGGTAATAAAGGGCATCTCCGCCCGTACCGGCCCGCCTGTAAGCGCCGCGGAAATACATCGAAGCCCTGTCCCCGGCGGTTTCATCCGTGAAATAGCCTTCTTCCACCGCCCGCCCCAGAATCCAGGCATACTGCGCGGCGGACAATGAATTTGAGCGCGGTTCCACAAGGGCGTATACTTCGGCCAGATCCTGCCAGAGCCGCCGCTCTGTGAGCAGCCGGGCAAGACGTTCCAGTATGTCGGAAAAATAAGAATCATCGCCAAAGGCGGGGATCATTTCTTTCACCGACGCCGCGGCTTTCTTCACGTTTTTTTCATCGGACAGGGCAATATCAAGGATATACCACATACAGGCGTCTTTCTGGAGGGAATCCGGGGCAAGAACAAGCGCCCGTGTGAAAAGCTCTGTCCCTTTTTCGGCAGCCCCCCTCCAGTGGGCCATCCTTGCGGCAAAAAAGAGAAGCCGGTAGCGGACATTGCGGTTTTCGGTGGAACGTTCCCATTCCAGAAAGAGTTCCATCCCCTCACCGGCCGCGGCAAACTGAAAACAGCGGCCCAAATCGTTAATCAGGTCAGGATATTGAAAAAAAAGGGTATTACCCTCTTCCATAACGGTACGGAAAAATTCCAGTCCTTCGGCAAACGAGAAACGGGCGGCCGCATCATGCCCATTGACGGCGGCCCTTTCGGCTTCGCCGAAAAGGGAAAAAGAAAGGGAATTCACCTCCATGAGGAACCAGCGGGCGGCGGCGGAGGGAGCGATCTCCGTCAGAAAGGAAAAAGCCCCGGTCCGCAGGTCAGGTAGCGCCTGCCGGGAACCACCGGACGGCGAACCATCGGACGGATGGCTGCCGGATAATACGGAAGCTTCCATCAGGCGCAAACCCGCCATGAGGGACAGAGCTTTGTTCCACCTTGAAATTCCGGAAAAAGCACCCTGAAAATCCGGCAAGGCCGCCGCGGCGGCGCAAAGCCGTTCCGCCTCACCGTAAAGAGCGGGGGATTCTGTGCCGCGGGCGTAACAAGCCGCTGCCCTCAGGGTGAGTTCTGCGGCGGAAAAACCGGACGAACGCACCGGCCGGCGCTTTGTTATCCTGCCTGCGGGAAAATTATTCTCCAGTACCGGCAGAATGAGTTCAAGAGCCGCCGCATCCCGG
>JAIROE010000122.1 GCA_031257715.1 Treponema sp.
CGGCGTTTAGCTGGGGAGTTTTGCGGCGTATACGCGCAGTTTGCATGTTGCGCGGAGTTTGGCTGCCGCAAAACTCCAGGCATACATCGCAAACGTGAGTCTGGAGTTTCGGCTTTGCCGAAACTCCCCAGCTCAAAAACGCTCCGCGTTTTTGAGCCTACATCCTGAATTCGCTGCCCAGGTAGACTTCCCGCACCATTTCGTCCGCGAGAATCGTATCGCGGTCTCCGCGGGCGACGATGATTCCTTCGTTGATAATGAAGGCTTCGGTGGTTATTTCCAGCGTATCCCGGACATTGTGGTCGGTAATGAGTATGCCTATGCCCTTCTCGGCAAGCCGCCTGATGATCTGCTTGATCTCGTACACGGCGATGGGATCTATGCCCGCGAAGGGCTCGTCAAGCAGGAGGAATTTGGGCTCGGACGAAAGCGCCCTGGCTATTTCCGTGCGCCGCCGTTCACCGCCGGAAAGGGTATAGCCGAACTGTCTCCGTATGCGGGCTATGCCGAATTCCTCAAGCAGTTCTTCCAGCCGCTTTTGCCTGCCCTGTTTGTCTATATCACGGCGGCTTTCCAGTATTGCCATGATGTTCTGCTCCACAGTAAGCCTGCGAAAAATTGAGGCTTCCTGGGGAAGGTAGGCGATTCCCTGCCGGGCCCTGCGGTACATGGGTTCCGCGGTGATATCGGCCCCATCCAGGCTGACCGTTCCGGTGCTGGGCCGGCTGAAACCTACAATCATATAGAAGATCGTGGTTTTCCCGGCGCCGTTGGGACCCAGGAGGCCGGCGACCTCGCCGTTACGCATGGAGAAATTCACCCCCCGCACCACTTCTTTGCGGCCGAAACGCTTGTAGAGATCCTTCACGGTAAGAATATGAAAATTCCGCGGTTCCCCGTCCGTCATAATCAGCTTTTAATGGAGCCCGAAACCGCTCCTTCCATGGTGACATCCTCGGTATCAAGGTCAACCCTGATCCGGTCCGCCCGGAATTCATCGTCTTTTTTAAACACCACGGGAAAACCGGAAAGGTCAAGGAGCTTTTCTTCGCGGCGGTAAACCGCGTACTCGGAACGGCACACCATCTCGTTCTTGAAAAGCCGCACCGAAATCTGAAAAACAGTGATTTCCGCCCTGTCGTCGTATTCAATGAAGCGGCCCTTGGCGACGATTTCGTTCTTTCTGTCTTCAAGGGTGGAATCCCCCTCAAGGCGGGCTATCTTCAGCTTTCTGTCATAACGGAGCCGGTCCGCCTTGAAAAGGATTTCTTTTTCTTCCTCAATCCCTTCCACACCGCCAACACAGTCAATGAACTGATTGTCGTCGCCCCGTATTTCAATGCGGCCGGCCCTGAGGACAAGGTTGTCCGAACGTACCTCGGCGTTTCCCACAAGCACGGTGACTTCCCGGCCCGAGGCCCGCCCGCCCGACATGCGGTCCGCCCTGAAAGTAAAGGTATCCGCGCCGCAGGGAACGGCGCGGAAGGCGGCGCAGGCAAAAACGGCGGCAAGAAACGCAAGGGGCCTTCTCATAACGGCTCCCCGCCGCCGGCGGTTTCCCCTTCAGGCTCATCTTCATCTTCTTCATCATCATCCTGAATATAGGACCCGCTTACTTCTCCGGCGAATTCCCAGGTTCTGCCCCGGGCGTTCACGGTGATGCCGCTGCCCTGAAACAGGGTCCCGTCGGAGCGGGTTATTACTACGGCGCCGTTCTCCGGGCCGGAAAGGATGCGTTCTTCATCCCGCCAGTCGATCCGTTCGGTTTCTATGGTAATGTCCTCGGACTTTACATCTATGCTGACCCCGCCTCCCAGATCTATGTTCCCCGAATCCAGATCCACCGAAGCGACCCCGGCGCTGCCCCCGGCGCTGACATCCCCGTTGTTTGCGAACTGCTCAAAAGAAAAACGCTCCAGTTCCATGATCCTGCACTCTTCCCAGCGCGCCGCCTTTTCCGCCCGGAAACGCACCTGCGGGCCCCCGTTCCTGACCCTGGTATATTCCACCCTGTCCATCTCTATGTCGGGCCTGTTTCCGCCTTCGCCGGAAGAGACGCCGTAGTCGAAGGTACAGGAGACAAAAACAATGGTAAAAAGAAACGCCGCGTATGGCGGGCGCCCCGTTCCCGGCGTCTTTTTCATTACGGCGCCGTCCCTCCGCCCAGTTTCCGTTCTTTCACCGCGGCGATAAAATCCCTGAACAGGGGGGCGGCGGCGGTAGGCTTGGACTTGAATTCGGGGTGAAACTGAACGCCCAGCCCCCAAGGATGATCGGGCCATTCCACGCATTCCACAAGGCTGCCGTCGGGAGTAAGGGCCGTGATCTCAAGGCCCGATTCACTCATTTCCTTCCGGTACTTGTTGGAAAATTCAGAACGGTGACGGTGGCGTTCCCAAATTTGCCGCTCCCCGTATGCCGCGCGGATATGGGTGCCCTCCACCGCCATTGTTTTGCTTTTTCCCAGCCGCATGGTTCCCCCATAATTTTTCACGTCGATCTGCTCTTCCAGAAGGCTTACCACAGGATGTTTGGAATCCTGGTT
>JAIROE010000191.1 GCA_031257715.1 Treponema sp.
GTAACATCACATCGGTGTACACAACCGGCCCGGCTACTTTCTCACACACCGGAGAATTCCAAACGGGCCGAAAATGGGTTTCAACAATATGCAGTCTAAAACGCCTTTCCCTGTCGAAAATCCGAGAAGATAATTTCATGTAATCGTACATCCTGTCAGCATAATACTTTACAAAACCGCCCTCTGTTTGGCATTAATGAACTCCAGCCGAATCGTTCAGCAATACCGAACGATGTTCGTAAAATACAAGTAAAAAAATAAATAAGTATCGCTTTTTACTTCCTCAGTTCCATGCCAAAAACAGTGTAAGGGTACTCGTTTCATTTGTCAAGTGTTTTTTTGACTTTCGCAGTAAACTCCATTGACAAACAAATAAAATTGGTTCTATCCTGTTTTTGGCATCCGCCAGTTTCAAGGATATAATTTTAACCAATCTACAAGGAGATTGAAAAATGCTTAATTTTGATTTTTTGGTACCCACCCGGCTGATCTTCGGAAAGGGAACACAACATGAAACGGGGAAGTTAATAAACCGGTACGGGGGGAAAAAAGTCCTTTTGCATTACGGTACAGGCAGCATCAAAAAAAGCGGCCTTTATGATGATGTTGTAAAAAGCCTGAAGTCGGCGGGAATTTCATACGTGGAACTTGGAGGTGTAAAGCCAAATCCCCGGCTTGATCTTGTTTACGAGGGAATAAAGCTGGCAAAAAAGGAAGGGGTGGATTTTATTCTTGCCGTGGGAGGAGGTTCCGCCATTGACTCGGCAAAGGCCATAGGCGTAGGGGTTTGTACCGGCAGGGATATTTGGGATTACTATGAACAGCGCCTGCCGGTTGAAAAAACCCTTCCGGTGGCGACAATTCTGACCATTCCGGCCGCGGGAAGCGAGACAAGCAAATCTTCCGTAATTACCAACGAAGCAAAGCAGATGAAATACGGCCTTGACGTTGAAGAAATACGTCCCGTATTCAGCATCATGAACCCTGAACTTTTTTTCACTTTGCCCAAAAATCAAATCGCCAACGGCGTCGCCGACATGATGAGCCATATTTTCGAACGCTATTTTACAAACACGATAAGTACCGATCTTACCGATACGCTGGCCGAGGCAACGCTCAAAACCATCATGAAAAATGCTCTTATTGTCATTGACGATCCAAAAAATTATGACGCCTGGGCACAGGTTGGACATTCGGGCAGCATGGCCCATACGGACATTCTCGGGCTGGGACGCGAGCAGGAATGGAGCTGTCATCCCATGGAACATGAACTTTCCGCCCTGTATGACGTAGCGCACGGAGCGGGGCTGGCGGTATTAACGCCGGCATGGATGGAGTATGTTTATAAATGCAATATTCCCATGTTCGTCCAGTTTGCCGTAAATGTAATGGGAGTAACCGGCGGAAGCTACCGGGAAAATGAGGCCATTGTAAAAGAGGGCATCCGCCGCCTGAGGGTTTTCTTCAAACAAATGGGCCTGCCTTCAACGCTTGCGGAAATGGGCATAGGGGGGGACAAGCTTGAATTTATGGCAAAGAAATCTACCGGGTTTGAGTACGGCAAAGAAAACCCGCTCGGAAAAATCAAACCGCTTTTCTGGAAGGATGTGCTGGAAATTTACAGGATGGCAAAGTAAGTTTCCGGATTAGCCGGCGGCGCTTTCCGTACCGGATCGATGAGCCTCCGCGGAGCAGAGCGCGAACCGGAGGTTCGACGGGGTATTAGACCCCCCTCGAATAAAAAACATGCCGCAGAAAAGCGGCGATTTCCTCCATGCAGTCTTCGGCTTGGGGCTGTGTGCCTATGAGTTCGGCAAATGCGTGAGACAGGCCGCAGTAGCGAATAACCCTGACGGGAACGCCCGCCGCGAAAAGTTTGCGGGCATAGGCTTCGCTTTCAAGGCGAAAATAATCGAATTCCCCATACGCAATAAAAGAGGGGGGAAGGCCTTCAAGTTTTCCAAAACAGGGGGCAAGAAGGGGGCCAGGTTCATCGACGCCCAGAACCTTCATCATGGACGAAACGCCTGATCGCATGACGGTGATCATGAAAGTGATGGCAGGCCGGTATTCCGCAAGCATGTCATACTCGTCCAGGGAAAAATGAAAATTCCCGTCTTCCTTTCCCGAAGGATTAAGCACGGGATAGAGCAGCGCCTGAGCCTTTACCGCGCCCAGTCCCTCGTCGCGGTCCCGCATGGAGCAGGCCGCGGCCAGATTGCCCCCCGCCGAATCGCCCGCCACACAGATCATGCCGCCGTCGCCGCCAAGGCTCCCGGCGTTTTGGACAAGCCAGCGGAGTACGCCGTAACAGTCTTCAAGGGCTGCCGGATACGGGTACTCGGGGGCCAGCCGGTAATCAACCTGCACGCCGACACAGTCCGCACGGGATGTAACCTGTCTGCAAATCTCCTCAACCACGTCAAGATGGCCCGCGGCAAAACCTCCGCCGTGCATGTAATAAAACACAGGCCTTGCCTGCGGCCCCGGCCTTTCGGGAGATGAACCGGGGACACCCACAGCATCCGCGCCGCCTGAATCCTCCTTCCGGTAGATCCGTATCTTAACCGGCGCGTTTCCGGCGTTCACCGTCATGCGGCTTACCCGCACCCCGGAAGCCACGGGAAGGCTCCTTACCCCGTTAAAGTAACGCCGCATCCTTGAAGCGGCCTTTTTGGCGCTTCCTCCCGAAAGGAGAAGGCGGACAAGGGGGCAAAGGGCAAGGCCGAATTTCCGCACGGAAAAGGGAATCTCCGCAAAGAAACGCCTGTCCAGAGCGCCGGGCCTCGTGTCGTCGGGAATGGGCTTTACAAGAATATCAACGCCCCGCTCCCGCACCGTCCGCTGTTTAAGGCGTATCATTTCATGCAGAGCCGGATCGTAATTCCGTTCCATTACATCCGTTCTCCGTTACAGGGTATCAGGTGAATCAAGCGCGGCGGGAAGCTGCATGGTGGTTTCCATATATCCCATGCTTCGTTTTTTTACATTGATCACAAGAAGGGCGTAGCCCTCTTTTTCCACAATACGAAAACCCCGTATGGAAACCGGATCCTGTTCGGAAAGTCCCGCTTCATCGGCGACGGAGCCCCTCACAACTTTCTTTACAAGGTATGAAGATGAAAAGGATCTGACGGAAGCGGGGGCAAGGATGAGACCGAAAAGGGGCGCGGCAATGCGCTCGCGGCTGTCGTTCCTGGCCGCCTCGGAGAGGGGAATATCGGGACGGGGGATGGTCATCATGACACGGCGGACGCCATCCGAAGTTTCAAGCGACACAAGCTCTCCGGGTCTTGATGAAAAAAGCCTGTCCTGCAGCGCGGGGATAAGGGTCCCCTGGGGGGCA
>JAIROE010000226.1 GCA_031257715.1 Treponema sp.
CTGACCCGTATTCCTGAAATCCCGTTGACATTTATATATTAGCATAAACCGTGCCAAATTTCAAATTTGACAAAAAATGAAGATGTTTCCCTAATTCATTATAATACAAGGAATTAGAGAAGGACCGCATGGCCGGGACCGGAAAAACGGCCATTTTTCAAGTTTGAAAATTTGAACTGTGTTATTTTTACCTGCCTGTGTTATTTTGGCATTTTTGGCGTATCAAAATGATACATATTGGGGATACATCGGGCGGCTTCCTGTGTCTTGTGGTTTTTTTCAATAGAAGTCATTATATTAATGATAGCAATGACGGTGAACCAGGAAGACGCACTCTACGATTTTCTCGAAAATGTTACCGAGCCTTTCACCCTGGAAGATGTAACGGCCTTTATCCGGATGATAGAGCCGAAGCGGAGCGGCAGACTTGTCATGGAAGTGGCCTCGCTTATTGATTCCCGGAATATCGCCTTCAGGCTGGACAGCCGGCGCTGGGTGTCACGGCGGGGCTGCTTTGAAAGCGTTCCCTTTGTCATCAGCCCGACCCGCCTTGAGCTTGTCAATGGTATCCTTATTCCCGGCCATCGCTGCGTTCCCTTTGCCAATCCGGGGCTCCTTCCGCAGGAATATACCTTTTACTGGAAGGGTTCAGCCATCCCTGCTACCAGCACCGAAGGTCCGCCGGAGGAATTTTATCCCTACTACTGTATCTACGGGGAAGAATACGCCCCCCAGTATGTCGCCAGGGACAATCCGGGGAACGAGTCGGCCTTTAACAGCGATCCTTATGAAGATCCGGCCGAGGTATCCATAGGAACGCTGGACATGCGGAATGTTTACCGTGAATCGTCCTTTGTTCCCGGCGACCGTTTCGTGGTCAAGACCATGGATTGGAGGGCGGGAAGTTTCTCGCTTGAAAAAGTGGGAAAGGACGAATGGTCCCAGCCGGAACTGTACGACTGGTTTGAAGCCGCAGAAGGGGGCTTTGAGGATTCCTTTGCCCTGTTCGGTCCCGGCACGTCCACCGAGGAGCAGATAGCCTACGCCTACTGGTACGGCGGCAAACGGATGCGGGATGTTCCTGCATACGCCCTTGAAGAATTCCTCTACGAGAAAACCGATCGCATCGACATAACCCCCTACGGTATAGAAACCCGTTTTTGGTATGCGGGGAAGGAAATCCCCGACAATAAAAATATCGAACCCTGTCAGTCTTTTCCCGATCGTACCGCCGTGGAAGAGATCCTCCACCGCCGGCACATTCCCGTCTCGGAATATGTGATCCAGTCCTATGTGCGTGACGCCCTGTACCGGGGTGATGAGGACATACAGCACATCGTGGATCGTATTGTTCCTCCGGTTGTTTTTTTTGATGAATCGGAGCGGGCCGTTCTTGCCGATTATATTTCCGACGCGCTGGAAGAATACCGGCCGTCCTACTCGGTATTCACCGATCAGGTAATGGGGCCCATGCGCCAGCGGGTCGGCGAGCTTCATACCGCCGTGATAGAACTGTACGCCAGACTTCAAAAAGGAGACATCGATCCGTCCTGGCTTCCCAGGCATACTTACATCGTTCTCTCCCAGATTCAGGGACACGCCGCCGGCGTGCTGGAGGATCTTGATACCGGAACAATCCCGCCTGAAAATGAACTTGAAGCCATGGATAATTCCCTTGACAGCATGATCGAGACCTACGAGGACATAAAGGAGCTGATAGACGATGCCTTGAACCGCTTCCGCAGGCAGAATATTTCGATGGTAAGGTCCGTTCCGGAAGATGAAAATTCCAGAATGATGATACAGATCAGCGTGGGCGGAACCGATGTGTGGCGCAGAGTGCTTGTCCCCGGCTCGTACCGATTGGAGGAACTGCACCGGGTTATACAGTCGGTTTTGAACTGGAGCGATTCCCTGCTTCACCGTTTTTCGCTTGAAAATCCCAATGAAGCCACGGGAACCATGCTGGATGAACAAATCCGCCTTGAAGAACTTGGAAGCCGGGGTATTACGGAAATCATTTACGAATACGGAACCAGGTGGACCGTGCGGGCGTTGATCCTTTCACGGGACGGCGGTGAGCCAGGCGAAACAGCGCAGTGCGCCGCCGGTGCGGGCGCGGCTCCGCCGGAATTCATAGACGGCCCCCTCAGGTTCCGCAAAATTCTTTATTCGCTGGAACGGGGCGGGGATACGGAGCGCAGCATTGCCCTTAATGAACTGGGGCCGGGCTTTACCCCCGGCAGTTTTGATCTTGACGCCTGCAACCGGGATCTTGGCTCGCTCCGTTTGGTAAAAAAACAGGGACAGTATGAAAAACGAAAATGAAAAAGAAACGGATCTTGCCGGCCTTGTGGAACGGGGCGGGGTCCTGTACGACGTGAAGGGAACGACACCTCGTGACGTGCTGGCCGCGATAATCGGTGCGCTGCCGCCCCGGATATGCACAGACAGGGATGGGCTTCTCAGGGCGGTGCTGGAACGGGAAGAACTGATGTCTACGGGTATATGCGGGGGTATCGCTCTTCCCCATCCGCGTACTCCCATGGCGAAGGAGCGTGAACAGTTTGTAACCATTGCCTTTCCGTCTTCTCCGGTAGACTGGAAGGCCCTGGACGGCGGGGAAGTGAGGTCGGTGCTGCTCATCGTTTCGTCTTCGGCAAAGCTTCACCTGCACACCCTTTCAATGATCACTTTTCTCTGCAGGCAGGAAAAGTTTACTTCGCTCCTTGACAGCCGCGCCCCTGAAAGGGAAATAATAGACTCCATCCGGAAAGCGGAAAGAAACTGGAAATAACCGGAAAAGCTTCAATTTTATATTTATTATATGGAAATGGAAAAGGAGTTATCAAAATGAACAAGACAGCATTGGAAAAGGCCGCGTTAAGTGTACGGGCGTTGAGTATCGACGCCATAGAAAAGGCGAATTCCGGCCACCCCGGCCTTCCCCTCGGCACGGCCGAACTTGGCGCCCTGCTTTACGGGGAACTGCTTCGTCATGATCCGTCGGACCCCTCATGGCCCGACCGGGACCGGTTCGTGTTATCCGCGGGACACGGCTCCATGCTTCTTTATTCCCTGCTTTATCTTTCGGGATACCGGGACATGACCCTGGATGCGATCAAGTCCTTCAGGCAGATAGGTTCTCCGGCAGCCGGACATCCTGAATACGGACAGTCAGGCGGCATAGAAGTGACGACAGGTCCGCTTGGTCAGGGGCTTGCGATGTCCGTGGGCCTTGCCATTGCCGAAAGCATGCTTGCCGCCCGTTTCAATACCGGAAAGCGCCGCATTGTCGATCATTATACCTACGTTCTTGCCGGCGACGGATGTCTTGAGGAAGGCGTTTCGGGCGAGGCAAGCTCCCTGGCCGGACACCTTCGCCTTGGCAAGCTCATCGTATTTTACGATTCAAACAAGATCACCATAGACGGCGGCACGGATCTTGCTTTCACCGAAGATACCGCCAAACGTTATGAGGCATACGGCTGGCAGGTGCTCCGCGGGTCCATGTATGATTTTGATGAAATTGCCCGCCTTGTCCTGGAGGCAAAAAAAGAAACGGAAAGGCCCAGCATCATCATCCTTGCGTCAATTATCGGGAAGGGCGCACCCTCCAAAGAGAACACCGCCGGGATACACGGCGCGCCGCTTGGGCCGGAAGAAGTTGCCGCCGCGCGGAAGAAACTTGGTATACCCGGCGATTTTTACACGGCTCCCGAAGCCGCCGAATATTTTGCGGCGAAACGGAATGAATGGAAAAAGATCCGCGAAGAATGGCTTTCCGAATTTGAGGCATGGTCGAAGGAAAACCCCGGCAGACGCAGTGAGTGGGACGCCTTCTATTCGGGGAAATACATCCCAGCCGCTCTTCCCTCCTTTAGTGCGGGTGACAAGATCGCCACCCGCAGCGCGGGCAATAAGGCGCTTGCCGCCGTGGCCGCCGCCAATGAAAACCTCACAGGCGGTTCCGCGGATCTCAGGAGCCCCAACGCGGTAGGATTCGGTTCCGCCTATACTGCCTGGGATCATTCCGGGCGGTATATACATTTTGGTGTGCGTGAATTTGCCATGGCGGCCATATCCAACGGCATACAGATTCACGGGGGCCTGCGGGCCTTCTGCGCTACTTTTATGGTGTTTGCCGATTACCTTCGGCCCGCCCTCCGCCTTTCGGCGCTGATGAAGCAGCCGGTGATCTACGTGTTTACGCACGATTCCATCTTTGTCGGTGAGGACGGCCCCACCCATGAACCCGTCGAACATCTGGCGAGCCTGCGTGCCATACCGGGAGTACGTGTACTGCGCCCCGCGGATGCCGAGGAGACCGCACAGGCATGGGCCATGGTGATGGAATATTCCGAAGGCCCGTCCGTTCTTGCCCTGAGCCGTCAGAACATCACTGTTTTTCCGAAAGAAGATCCCGACTGGAAAAACACAATACGCACCGGCGCTTATATTGTCAGGCAGGCAGGAGGGAATCCCGATATTGTGATCATCGCAACCGGTTCCGAGACCGGCCTTGCACTGGAAGCGGCCGCCAAAGTCCCGGAAAAGAAGATACGGATCGTCTCCATGATAAGCCGCGAACTCTTTGAATCGCAGTCCGGGGCGATACGGGACTCCATTGTTCCCCCGGGCGTGCGGACGATAAGCTGCGAAGCGGGAGTACGGCAGGGCTGGGAGCGCTGGTCAAAGCCGGAAGATATTTTCTCCATAGACCGCTTTGGCGAATCGGGCCCCGCCGCAAAACTCGCCGAACACTTGGGTTTTACCGCAGACAAACTTGCCGGGTTGCTGCGCAAGTAGCTCCCAATCCCCGCAAACGGGCCATGGAGCGCGGCGGCGAATGATCCCCGGCAAACGCAAAAGACGTTTGGCCGGGCCGTTTTGCCCCGTATTGCCTCACAGCAAAATCAGACTTGACAGATTTGTGACGGGCGGCAGATTACTTTGCGGAAGCAGTTTCGCCAATTAATCGGCAGGCAATGACAAATTTGTCGCTTGCGTTTTTTTGATATTGGTTTATTGTGGAACTGTTCCGGAATGTCAAACCGGAACTGTTTTTTGAATCTGGAAGAAAAAGCAGGCGGTGTGCCGCTTTTTCGGGGAACCGGTTTCAAAACCAGGCGAATTCTGAAGCCGGTTCAAATCATGGTTGATTTATGGAGGTCATTATGATCAAAACAACAAGGTCCATTGTCCTGTTTGTGATTTTTGCCGCTGTGGCGTTCTCTCTGCCGGCCGCGGGAAAGAATCAGGGTAAAACGACATCCCTGGAATTGTGGCATTATTTTGAAAGTGATGCTGAAAGAGAAGGTTTACAAAGAGTTGCCGATGAATTTGCGGCGGCCAATCCGGGGACTACGGTGAATATCACCCATGTTCCGCGTGATGAACTTATCAAACAGTACATGATGGGTGCCGTTTCTGGTGAACTGCCGGATATCGCCATGATGGATAATCCCGACATGAGGGCGTACATCGAGATGGGACTCTGCGCCGATATTACCGACAAGTTCAATGCCTGGAGCGAAAAGGGATACTATTACGAAGGGCCTCTCAATTCCTGTAAAAAGGATGGGCGGATCTATGGCCTGCCTCACAATTCAAACTGTCTTGAGCTTCTATACGATGTGGATCAAATGAGGGAAGCGGGAGTGAGCCCCCCGGCCACTTGGGATGAACTGACCGCGGCATGCAGGGTCCTCAAGGCAAAATATCCCTCGCTTTATCCTTTGGCTTTCAGCGCAAACAACAATGAAGAAGGCACCTTCCAGTTTATGCCGTTCCTTATTTCAGCCGGCGGCGGTGTGGACAACCTTGGCTCTCCCGAGGCCATCAGGGCCGTGTCATATTGGAAACAACTGGTGGACGCGGGTTATGTTCCAAGGGATGTCATAAACTGGGGACAGACGGAAGTGAACGCCCAGTTTGTTTCTGGGAATGTGATCATGCAGGTGAACGGGCCCTGGAATTATGCCATTTTGAAGGCAAATGCTCCGAACAAAAACTGGAGAGTCACGCTTCTTCCCAAAGACAAAAAATACGCGTCCGTGCTGGGAGGCGAGAATTTTGCGGTTACCAGGGCGTGTAAAGACCTTGAGATCGGCTGGAGCTTTCTGAGTACCCTGTGCAGCGGCAAAAACACGGCGGAATACTGCGCCGTGGTAGGCAAATTTCCCCCTCGAAGCGACGGAGACAAATACAGCAATGTATGGACCTCCGATCCCGT
>JAIROE010000243.1 GCA_031257715.1 Treponema sp.
GGAAACGGATTCTGGCAAGCTATAACGCCAAATACCCCAGCCTGGATGTGTATATCTATTACGAAGGCGAACGGATTCTTGATATCAATTCCCTCTTCAAATGGGGAAAGGTCAAACACGGCAGTGCCATAGAATTTGCCGTCGCCGGAAACGATATCAAGGATGTGGCGAAATTGCAGCGTTACCTGGCCCAGGGGGCAAGCCATCAGTTTGAGGCTTTTCTGCGCGGACCGGTGAATACAGTCTTAAAGCTCTTTGGTTAATCGGGAGAACAAAACATGGATAACAGGATACATTTTTTCAGCCAGATTGATGTCATTCCCAGGAAGATCGAGCCTGAGAAACTGGGAATTCGGGGGCGGCAGGCCAATGAATTTGCCGAATTGGGTTTTCCCATTCTCCCGGGGTTTATTCTGGATACGGATATCGCCTCGGAGATAGATCCCGCGGCCATAAAAAAGGATGTTACCGCATTTCTGGACAAGTGCGCCGCCATTGTGGGCAAGATTTTCGGGGATGCGAAAAATCCCATGCTGCTCAAAGTGGTCATATCCTCCAATTTGGCCATCTCCACCTATCCCACCCTGCACAACTTCGGCCTTGTAAAACCCACCATCGGCGGTTTTGCCAATTGGGTTGGGGAAGATTTTGCCGCGCATGAAGTGCTCTTTCTGGTCCGGGGCATGCTCAAAATTGAGGAGCGGATCAAGGAACTGGAAGACAAGGGCAAGGAGCAGGAGGAGATTGCCGCGCGCGGGAAGATCCTTAACCGCATGCTGGGTATAGGCGGGCCTTCCAACGAACTGGGTGAAAAAGAAAAGCCCATTCCGATTAACAAGTCCGCGGAACAGTACATGGACGAGTATGCCAAATACTTTCCCAAAGGTTTTTTCAATTCCGCCGGGGAACAGATCCTCATAACCCTGAGCGAGATCTCCAAGATGCTCCAGATGGACGATCAGAACGACCGCGACACGGCCCTTTTGATACAGCCCATGGTGTACGGAAATTACGGCAAGTCTTCCTGTTCCGGCGACTTTTTCAGCCGGAACGTGGTTACCGGCGAAAAGAAACTGCAGGGGCACTTTTTCCGGGGCAAGTTCAACGAGATGGGCGCCACCGGTCAGGAGATCAACAAGATCGATTCTGTTCATCTCAAGCAGCTGCAGAAGATAGCCTGGACCCTCGAAGACAAGTTCAAGGAAATCAGGCAGATTCGTTTTACCGTTGAAAACGGGAAACTCTGGCTTATAGAGCAGCGTCTTGTCGATCAGAAGTCCACACAGTCGGATATCAAGCTTCTCCTTGATCTTGCCAAACGGAAGATCGTGGATAACGCGTATGTGGTCAAGTCAATCGATCCCCTGCGGCTCAACGAAATTCTTCACCCGATCATCGACAACCCCAGTGTAAAGGGGTTCAAGAGCTGGCGGGGCGGAATTGCCGGCGCTCCCGGTGCGGCCATAGGGAAGGTGTACTTCAGCACCGACACGCTTCTTGAAGCCAGAAAACTTGCCCAGCAAAAGGGCGAAGACGACCGCTTCATCCTGTGCAAGGAATCTTCTTTTGCCGAGGATGTCAAAGCCATTGAGGTGAGCACGGGGGTGCTTACCGCCGAAGGGGGTTATTCGGCCCATGCGTCCGTCGTTGCCCGCCAATACGGAAAAGTATCCCTTGTCGCCCCCGATCTTAAAATCAGGGGAAACAAGGCGTCATTGGGCGATTTTTCCATCAGCGAAGGGGATTACATCACCATCAGCGTACCCTTTTACGGTGAATCCAACGTGTACAAGGGAACCGCGGAACTCATTGAGCCTGATCCCAAAGAGTCGGGGCTTCTCGACTTTATTGAGCTTACCAGGAGCTTCCTCAAGAAGTTCCATGTCCGGTGTAACGCGGACACTCCCCGCGACGCGTCGCTGGCCCTTTCCTTCGGCGCCGACGGTGTCGGGCTCTGCCGTACCGAACACATGTTCTTCAAGGCCGAGCGGATCAACGTGTTCCGGGAAATGCTCCTTTCCGACAATGTCAATGACAGAGCGAAGGCGCTGGCCAAACTTCAGGTCATGCAGCGTGAGGATTTCTACGGCATTCTCAAGGTGATGGCCGGCAAGGAAGTGACCATACGGCTTCTGGATTCGCCCCTCCACGAGTTCATGCCTCACAACGACGATGAACTCAAGACATACCTTGATCATGTGGCGAAGACCAAGAAGACCAGGCCCGGCAAGGCGGCGGTTCTTGCCCAGATTGAGGCGCTTCACGAGTTTAACCCCATGTTGGGACACCGCGGCTGCCGCATTGCGGTCTCTTACCCGGAGATCTACGCCATGCAGGTAAAGGCGATTTTTGAGGCGACTTTCAAACTCAGACAGGAGAAGATAGACGCCCGGCCGGAGATTATGGTGCCCATCGTTATGAATGCGTCGGAGCTTAAGCTCATTGCTTACGGAAAAAAGATTGAAGGCTCAAGCTATACGGGTATTGTGGATATAGAGGAGGCTCTCCGCAGGGAGAAGAAGGCCCGGTTTGTGGAATACCGGATAGGCACCATGATAGAGCTTCCCGCGGCGGCCCTTGGCGCCGGCGAGATCGCGCGGTACGGACGCTTTTTCAGTTTCGGTACCAACGATCTTACCCAGACCACGCTGGGCATATCCCGGGATGACTTTACCGCCTTCATGCCCGACTACACCCTCTTTGACCTTATCAACGGCAATCCTTTCAGTACGCTGGATCCCCGTGTCAAGGAACTTATCGCCCTTGCTGTGGAACGCGGACGGCTTACCAGGCCCGACCTGGTCTGCGGCCTCTGCGGTGAGCACGGGGCGAATCCGGCTAATGTGCGTTTCTGCATGGACGCCGGACTGGACTATGTGTCCTGTTCCCCCTACTCGGTCCCCATCGCCCTTTTGGCGGTGGTCCAGGCGGAACTGGATCGGAACGCGGCGGCTTCCGCGTAAAATCGGGATAAAAAATCCCCGCTTCAGGCGGGGATTTTTTTGCGCCGTCGCGTGGCGGGAAGACTCATGGAGCCGGCGGGGCCGTTCAAATGCCGGAATGTTTTCCGCGGCCTTGTTTATTCGAGGGGGGT
>JAIROE010000006.1 GCA_031257715.1 Treponema sp.
CCGCTTTTCCCTCGGACAGGCGGGAACCCCCCGATGCGGCGCCTGAGGTATCGGCGGCGGCGCCCGAAGCGCCAGTCCAGGCGGCGGCCCCGGACAGGGAAGCCCCGCCCGTTGCGGCCGCCGTTCCCGAAGCCCCCGCGCCCGCGGGGGCCGCCGGGGACGAAGCGGCGGAAATTCCCGCCGCAACGGAAAACGCCGCCGTCCCGGGAGACGCCGGTTCCGCGGCGGGAAACGCCGCTGCCGGCTATCTTGCCTTGATCATGCGGCGGCTGGAGGAAAAAAAAGTCTACCCCTTTTCGGTGCGGAAGCGGGGCATAGAAGGGGATGTGACGGTTGATTTTACCATAGGCCCGAACGGGACGGTGGCGGGCGTCACCCTGGTGGATTCGGATCACCGATTCCTCAGCCAGGCGGCCGCCGAAACGATCCGTTCCGCAAGTCCCTTTCCGGCGCTGCCGGCAAGGGTCAATACAATACCTTACCCCGTGCGGGTAACCATACGTTATAGACTTGAGGAAAGTGAGGCGGAAAGATGAAGCGCGGATTTTTTTTGGGAATGATGTTAGTTCTAACTATCATTGTTATAACAAATAAACTTTATGCCGATGACGCCGGGGAAAAAGGCGCGGCCGAAGACGTGGAAAATAAAAATCCCGTTCTCGTGGTCACCGGCGCGAAAGTGGAACAGGACATCGGCGAAACGGTGGAAGCGGTGGAGGTGATCACCGCCGGGGAAATCGCGCGGAGCGGGGCCAAGACCGTCGCCGAAGCGCTGCAGGCCATACCGGGAGTGGTTGTCTACGATCACCCGCAGGCGTCGGTGATGATGCAGGGCTTTGAGGGGGCCTATGTCAAGGTTCTCATTGATGGAATGGAGATTACAGGGGATACGGGGGGCGCCACTCCGGTGAGCATGATCCCCGTGGCGGACATTGAGCGGATAGAAATTGTCAGGGGCGCTTCGTCGGTGCTCTACGGCTCCGACGCCATGGGCGGGGTGATCAACATCATCACGAAAAAGGCGGAGAAGGACAAGTTTTCTTTTTCCCTCAGGCAGGAGATCGCCTCCAACCTCCGTTACTACGGGGAAGGCCTTGCCGGATACGACAACAAATTCTTCGGCCTTCTTTTTGGAGGGTCCTTCGATTGGGATGACGGGGAGATCCTCAAAACAAGGAACAACATGGGGCAGGCCGTCGAAATCCACAATATTCCGGCGGTACGTCTGGGGGCGTTTCGGGGCAAGGGAATCTGGCATCATCCCGGCGGGGACCTTGAAGCCTTCGGAAGCTGGATGGATTCCCTGCAGGAGGTAAGCGCGGATTCCGATAACGGCTACGATTTCATGTACACCAAGCTGGAAGGGGGCCTTAAAGGCTCATACCGTTTTTCGGACAGTGCCATGCTGGACGGCTTTTTCAGCTACCGTCAGCTTGACTACACCGCGGACCGGCACAATTACTTTTATAAGACCACCACCTCCTACGCGCAAAGCCTTTTCCGGGACTTTGAAGGGGAACTCCGCTTCTCCTGGGATCCTGTCATATCCCATTCGTTCCTCTTTGGCGTCAACGGCAAACGGGAGGCCCTTGAAAGCGACACGTTTGACGACGAGAAATCCTATTGGCTCTTCAGCGCCTTCGCGCAGGACACCTGGAACGTCGCCGGAGCCGACAAGTTCCGCGTCGTGCCGGGACTGCGCGTCGATTACAGGCCCCCCAACAACGCCGGAGAGAAACACCTGTACAAGGTAAGCCCCAAACTCAGCCTCCGCTATGATCCAAAGGAGGATCTTACACTCCGGCTCTCCTACGGCATGGGCTTCAAGACCCCCACGCTGAAACAAAACTACTGGGTCTTCTTCCATCCCGCGCCGTATAACTTCCTGCTTATCGGCAATCCCGATCTTAAAAGTGAAACTTCCCACGGGATCAACGCCCAGGCGGAATACCGGCCCTCCAAAGAATTTACCGTCACGCTGGGCGCCTATTTCAACTACATCCATGAACTCATTGACGACTACATCTCCGATGAAAGCCCCGGTTCCAGACCCAATTCGTCGGGAGTCATGCAGAACTACATCTACACCAGGGGCTACCGGAACGTGGGCGAGGCCATTACCGCCGGGGAGGAACTTTCCCTGCGCTATCAGGGCGAACGCCTTGATGTCTTTGCCGCGTACAGCCTTACGGTGGCAAAGGAATATGACAAAGAGCGGTTCCGCTACATAGACCTTGCCTCCCGTGTTCCCCACCAGGTTAACCTCATGGTCTCGTACACCATTCCGGTAATCGAAACCACCGTCCGGTTAAACGCCAACTGGAATTCCCCGCAGCTCATCAGTTATGACGACAACACTTGGACCCCCGACTATCTTATGGCGGGCCTGCGCATATCCAGATTCTTTTTCGGGGAACGGCTGGAGATCTACGGGGGAATACGGAACCTCCTGGACAACATCCATTTTCTCAAAAGCAGCGCCGGGGAAACCCAGCGGGATTACTACGGACTGCGGGACGGAATCATCTTCTTTGCCGGGGGGAATTTCAAGTTGTAGGCCAAACGCCTGCGGCGTTTGGCTGGGGAGTTTCGGCGGAGCCGAAACTCCAGGCGTTTTTTTCTCCAGGTTTTTGGGGAATTGCAAATGGTGAACAAGCCGCGTTGCGGTTTTTATAGAAAGACAGGGCCAAAGGCCCTGTGTACAAGGAGTGTTGATATGTTTTTGTTTATGTCTTGCGGCCGGAGGAAAACCGGATGGAGGTCCTTCACGGCCCTTTCCGCACTGGTTGTCCTTGCGGTTTTCTCTCTCTCCTGCAATAAAAGCGGGGGCTCGCTGCCCATAATCCCGGTCGTCTACGATACCGCCGCCGCCAGGGTGGATTACAGCAACGCCAACCGGGCGGTGTTCTTTGATTTTTCCAGCGGGAAGATTACCGAAGTTCCCCATGATTTCTTCGATATTGCCTTTTACACCGTGGGCAGCGGCGGCGGCGGTTCCGCCCCCATCATCGCCAACAGCGGGAGCTACGGCAGCGGGGTATGGGTCTACGATACCGGTTTGGGCGGAGCCAATATCGCGGACGATTTCAGCGGTCAACAGGCCGAGATCAAACAATACACCTTCAGTGAGAATGCGCCGATCTACAATGATGGCCCCTCCCTCTATCAGACCAAGGTAAGATCGGAAGAGCGTCG
>JAIROE010000038.1 GCA_031257715.1 Treponema sp.
ATATATTTTTTTCCCAATTCGCCGTTCAGTACTCTGAGCATGTGCGCCTCATCGCGCCATACATAATTTGCCACCGGCAAATTCGCGGCTCCCGTATAGGCGCCCATTACCCCGGCGCCGAGGCTCGCCATTTGTATGCTGCCTGTGGCTACGGAATCCCTCATGCTGGTTTCGTTGCCCAGGATTCCGCCGGGGAAAACCTCGATGCTTATACGGCCGTTGGTTTTTGCCTCTACGTCTTCCGCGAATTTTTTGCAGGCCTCGACAGTAGGCTGTCCGTCCGCGTGGGCGGTACCCAGCTTTAATACCATCGGCTTAACCTCGGCGCTTCTTGAAGCATTCGTCTCTGATGATTTGCCGCATCCCGCGAGAACGCAGAATAGAAGAACGGCAAAAAACGCAAACAACAATTTGGATCTTTCTTTCATGATCTCCTCCTGAATATTTTTTCCGGCGCGGCAGAGCCCCGCCGAAATGGTTCCTGGTTCATTGAGCCTGGTTATCCGGCACAGTCAACAATACGCGCCTTACTTTATGCGCCGGTATTTTTGCGCCGCGGCGTAAAAGGCGGCCACATTCTCAAGCGGGACATCTTTTCCGACTCCGTTGGAAGGGGCTATAATATAGCGGCCATTTCTGCCCAGGGTTTCTACCATGTACTTTACATGGGCGTCGATTTCTTCCGGCCCCTTAAAGGGCAGCACTTCCTGGTTGCATATACCGCCGAAGAACGCGAGTTTGTCACCGTATTCGCCGGAGAGCTTTTCAACGTCAAGGGCCTTTGGCTGTACGGGGTTGAGTACATTCACCCCTATTTCTATCAAGTCGCCGATTATAGGCATAATGCTGCCGCAGCTATGGTGAATGACGGGAATCCCCGCGTCCCGGTAAACCGCGTGAATCCGCGCCAGCTTGGGCTTTATCAGTTTTCTCCATGTCGAAGGCGACATCATCATGCCGGTTTGGCTGCCGTAATCGTCTACCGTTCTGCCGCAATTGACCCCCAGTTTGACGTAACGTTTGGCCAGTTCAACGTGGAAAGCGGTAATTTTATCCAGCAGGGCGCAGGTCAATTCTTCTTCTTCCAGCATATCCACGAGAAAATTCTGCATTCCCCGCAGAATATAGGCCCGCTCAAAGAGCGTGCAAAAATGGTAGGAAGTTACGATTCTTTCTTCCGCGTATCCGGCTTTGATTAGGCTTTCGGCGTAATCCAGATACCCCGGGGCATTGGGATCGGGGAATTCGTATTTCTCGAAGTCTTCCCATTCGGCAATGGGATGGGTGCAGTAAAGCAGATCCTGGGAAGTATCCCAGCCGCAGTGCCATTCATCATAGATAACTTTCTCGCCATTGAACGCTTTGGTTTTCATGCGCAGCGTGGCGCCGTTCATGTAAGCGTAAAGTACGTGGTTGTCAAAAAACGGAAGCAGTTCCAAATCGCTGACGTTGTTTATGCCCCTGGTGAGCAGGAAATTCTGAAGTCCGCCTGCGCTGAAATCGCACTGCACCGGGAGCATATCAATGTCTTCTCCTTTAACCACGCGCAGGAAACGTTCTTTCGGCGTAAGCTTCATTCCTGTCCCCCAATCCGGATCGGATATTTCCCATATTTTCTGCCGGCCTCGTACAGGGCAAACACGTTTTTGTTGGGAATGTCGTCATGCACGCTGTGATCCGACGAGAGGCAGTAACCGCCGCCGGGGGCCGCCGTGCCAATGCATTCCTTTACCTCCGCCTCCACGTCTTCCACGCTTCCCGTAACCAAAGTCCTTTTATTGTTGATATTGCCGAAAATACAGATTCTGTCTCCGTATGTTTTTTTGACAAGGGCAATATCCATTCCGGCGTCCCGCTCAAGCGGGTGCATCCCCTCTATGCCGGCCTGCACGCAATCGTCCACCAGCGCGGCAATGGCGCCGTCGCTGTGCATGATGAAGGGTATTCCCAGTTTTTTTACTTCCACCGCCATCCTTTGAATATGGGGCTTGATATAGCGCCTGAACTGTTCTTTTGAGAAGAGCGGCTGTAGCGACGAACCGTAATCATCCGAAAAGAGGATGGCGTCCGCACCCTCCGCCGCCAGACGCCGGGAGGCGTCCAGTGCGAAACCGGTCATCGCGGCAAGAACCGCGTCTACCGTTTCCGGCTCGTCGTAGAGCAGGTAGGCAAAATTCTCCATGCCGAAAAGCATCCACGATCCGGAATAGGGACCCCGCACATTGCCGATAACGCCCATGCCGTTTTCCCGGGACATCTTCATCACTTCCCTGAAATCCCTGTAACGCCAATCCTCTTTCGCGTTGGGCATGGTATAGTTTTTCCAGTCGCCGCCGTCTTTCAGGGGATTGCCCAAAGCGCCGTCTATGGGCCATGTGGACGGATCTTTTTTACAGGTAATGCCCCATTCGTCCCTGTACACATCCGTGGTAACATTTTCCGGACGGAATCCGGAGACGCCTGAAAAGGGAACAAAGGCAAAATCGTATCCGATCTTTTCACAGCACTTGAAAATCGACGGCATGTGGAATGTTTCCGGTACGTAACCTAATACTTCCTGGACCAGGGGTCTGCTGTAAAGGCATTCAAAAATGGGAACATAATCCGGTTCTTCGTGCCGCATCGCGCACAGGAGTCTTTCTCTTCCTGTCATTTGTTTTCCTCCTCAATATCTTCATAACTTTTGATAATTAGTTTCTCTACCTGAGATAAATGTTCTTTCATTTTTTTTCTTGCTTTACTTTGATCGTGCGCCATTATTGCCTCCAGTATCTGTTTATGGAAGCTTACGGCGCCGATTATCTTGTCCCTGGTGAGAACCGCGTAGTTTGATGAAATAAGGTTTTCCCTGAGCATGTCGAACATCTTCAGCAAAAAACTGTTGTGTGTTCCCTGAACTACCGCCCGGTGAAAGTCATAATCCAGAACCGTGATTTCCGGCCGGGGCCGGGATTCGGATATCTTCATGTGCCTTGAATAGGATGCTTTCATCGCCCTGATATCTTCACCAGTGGCGTTTTTTGCCGATAAAACCGCCGCCTGGATCTCGATGATCCTGCGGGCTTCCGCCAATTCCATGAAGCTGTATTTTTCAGCCGAGGTGTCCATCCTCTGGAGCGACTGCATGGCCGCATCGCCAAGGAAAGTCCCCTTGCCCTGCCTGCGCTCAAGCGCCCCGACCATCTGCAGGGCCTGCAAAGCTTCGCGCACGGACGAACGCCCTACACCGAACATTTCCGCGAGTTCGCGTTCCGTGGGAAGTTTTTCCCCGGCGGTAAAATCGTGGCCCGCTATCATGTTTTTTATGCGGTTGATTACCCCTTCTGTCAGCGTCGACCTTTTAACTTTTTCTATACCCTCAATTCGCAATCAAGCGCCTCGTTCCAAATATTCTTCAGGTTCTCATAATATCTGCTTGTCAGACCAACTGATTCATAGTATCATGGTATATAGATTTTGTAAAGAAAAATCGTCAATTTTTTTAAGCGGGGGTATGGTCATGACGGAATACAGGTGGATTGGGACAGAGAAAGTCCGGCGTTTTTGCCGGGCGGTGTTTGAAAGTTACGGTTTTACGCCGTATGAAAGCGAAACAATTACGGGCGTACTTATCCGGGCCGATTTATTCGGCATTGAATCCCACGGCGTCCAGCGCCTTGTACGGTACCATAACGAGATCGGGTCCGGCCAGGTAGATGTAAAGGCGAAACCCGGGATTGTATACGAGACGGCGATTTCCGCGGTGATCGACGCCCGTAAGTCCATGGGGCAGCTGGCCGGCGTTCTGGCGATGGAACTGGCCATTAAAAAAGCCAAAAACTCGGGCTGCGGAATGGTAACGGTACGCAATTCCAATCACTACGGTATTGCGGGCTACTACAGCCTTATGGCCGCCGGAGAGGGTCTTTTGGGTATTTCCATGACCAATTCCGAGGCTATCGCTGTGCCAATCTTCGGCAGGCAGGCCATGCTTGGCACCAACCCCATAGCCATTGCCATGCCGGCGGAACCGGTGGTTTTTTCGTATGACGCGGCAACTACCGTGGTTTCGCGGGGAAAGCTTGAAGTGTACAACAAGAACGACAAAGCCCTGCCCGAACAATGGGCACTGGACAGGGAAGGAAAGCCCTCCGTCAACGCCGGGGAGGTGTTGAACAACATCATACACAGACTGGGAGGCGGAATTTCGCCGCTGGGCGGTTCGGGAGAACTGTACGGCGGTCACAAGGGCTACGGATTGGGCGTAATAGTGGAAATATTTACCGCTATTTTTTCGGGCGGGTTTACATCAAATTATATAAATGTTACGCCGGGCCTTAACGGTATCTGTCATTATTGTATGGCTGTGGATTTCGGCATCTTTGGGGACAGGGAGGCGATAAAAAACCGCATGTCCGCCTTTCTCCGGGAATTGCGGGACAGCGGGAAGGCGGAGGGCCAGGACCGCATCTACACCCACGGGGAAAAGGAAGCGGAAGCAATGGCAGGCCGCGCCGAAGGGGAGATTCCGGTGAATCCAAAAACACTGGAAGAAATGCGGGCCATTGCCGAAAAACAGGGGGTGCCCTGGGATTTGCCGTGAAAGGCGCCGGTCCTAATTTATTACTACCGAGTGACCGGATTGATTGAACTTCCAGCGGAACCGGGGAAGATACTCAATCCCGGTGCTGACCGTGGCTTCCCCGGCAAAACGGTAGTCTATCTGTTCCATGGCTATTACCCGGTCCAGAAGATTCCGCCGCATGTCGATGAAATTCATGGTCAGCAGAAGCTCGGTTTCGGCGGACTGCCCCTGGGGGATAATCATGATGTTTCTTTTGCTGCCGTCCGCCCAGAGACGGCTGCCGTTGTAAAGCTCAAAGGAAAACGCGGAGAGTTCTACCGGAAAAAAGTTGGGATTCCTCAGGCGTATTTTTACTTTAAAACGGGTATCGATAAGTTCCGCTTTTTTTACCGCGACGGACATGATGTGGAATTCGGGCTCAAGGATCAGGGGAAAAGCGGCCACGGCTTTTACCGGGATCGTTTCTGTTTTTCCCCCGCCAAAGTCAAACACCAGGTCAAAGCCAAGTTCCGTTTCGCAGTTCCCCGCCGCCGTATCTTTTAAGAGTTTTTTCGGATCTACCTCAAGGCACAGGGGAAGCGTGGTTTTTTCGCCGCCGGTCAAAAGTCCCCGCGGGGCGGTAAAAGCGACGCCCGGAATCTCTGTTTCTCCGTTAAAAGACGCGTACCAGATGGAGACGGTAATCCGGGCATCTTCGCCGCGGGGATTTTCCGCCTCCAGGTTAAACCAAAGGGTAAGATCTTCAGGATTCTTTGCCTCGACACGGTCAAAGCTGAGGCTTGCCTCCGGGCCGGGAAGCACGGCGGGCGCGGCCCTTTCCGGAGGGGATTCCACAGGAGCGGGGGCCGGACTTGCGCAGGAAAAGCAGAGGGCCGGAAGGACGGAAGCGCCGAAAAGAAGGCTTTTCGGGAACCCCCCGGTACGGGGAGAAAGGCGGCAGGGGATGCGTTTCATAAAGCAATTATCGGCATAGACGGCGCTTTCCACGATTCTCTATTTTCAATACCAGCGATGGACCGGTTCATCTTTCTCCCAGCAGGGCCTTGTAATCCTGTATGTCTTTGACGATTTTCGCGCGTTCCAGATTGCGGAAGCGTTTGGGGATCATCTCCTTCGATGTACATTCCAGTACTGCCACCAGGTTCTGCAATTCTATCTCGTGGGGATAGGCCGGCGGCACAAAATCACTCAAAGCATCTTCCATGTCTTCCCTGTCGACAAAGGTTCTGTTTGCCATAGCCGCCCGGAGTTTTGCCCGGATAAGAACCGCTTCCAGGTCGGCGCCGGAGAATTCGTACCTGAACTTTCTGAACATATCGGAAATGGACAATTTGCGGATGGAAAGATCGAGTTTGCGTACAAGCGTGTCGAACAGGGCCTCCCGCTCGGGTTCTGTGTCCGGGTAGAACAGGGCAAGGTGTTCCTCGGCGCGGCCCTGGCGTTTTAAATCGATGGGGATAAGGTCCGGGCGGCAGGTGATGAGAAACCAGATGATCCTGCCCCGGTATTCGGTATTGCCCATGAAGCCGGCGATCTGGGCAAAGACGCGGTTACTGGTACCTGAATCGCCGTCCTGATCACGGTCACCCAAAAAGGCGTCGGCCTCGTCGATCATCACCGCCACGGGCGACATGGACCTGAGTATGTTGAGTACCCGCTCCAGGTTGGATTCGGTAACGCCCTGCCACTTGGAGCGGAAGTTTCTGAACTTGACCATGGGGATGCCGATTTCGCCGGCAAAGGCGCTTACCATAAAACTTTTCCCGGTACCGACAGGTCCGGCGATCAGGTAGCCCATGGGAAGCACGTCGAGCCGGCCAAGCTTGATCGCGCGGGCGGCGTTTTTGAAACGCTTCTTTACAAAATCGTGGCCCGACACGTAGGAGAGGTCGTGAACCGTGTCCATAAATTCAAGAAGGCCCGCCGCCTC
>JAIROE010000186.1 GCA_031257715.1 Treponema sp.
AAAACCGCCTTTTCCGGAATTTGAGACGGTTTTTTCGGGAACCGGGGGCTGAAAAAATTCATAATGTAAATACTTAATAATGTAATTACATTTAGGTACAAAAAAAATGATGCAACACCACCCGGATTTATTAAGGGTAATCCTGGCGTACACATAAAGGAGCGAATGCCGGGTGATTGTAAAAAAACGATGCAGAATAATAATATGAAGAATGGCCTGTCCGAAAAGACCAGCCGGACAACGATGTATCATAATGAACCTTCCGGGGAAGCCGACACCATGGTTTTCACTACATTAATTACAAACGCATTTTGCATAGGGCAGTATACTTCCTCGGAGATAGAATAACACACGAGCATAAATAAAGCAAGCATTATTTTGACTGCGGGCATAAATTTTTTGCATATACGCGCCCCCGACAATCAATGTCCCGCCGGGTATCCCGTTGTATGTCCCCTTATACACAAATTATCTGAAACTTACCAGCACCGTCTTAATCTCAAAGGCCCTGAACTGGAGGGTAAGCTCTTTTTCCGAAAACCGGAGGGGTTTGGGGTTTCCTTCAAGCATGTCCGTGACGTACACGGACGCAAGGTTCCGGGAGAAACGCAGTATAGCCCGTTCCTTTCCGCCAAGGCTTTCATAAAGGCGGATGACGCAGTTTTTGGCTTTCCCCTTTTCCGATTCAGGCGCCTTCACGCTTTCGGCGATTATCCCTGCGGCGTCAATCGAGAAGAAGGAATAGTCTTTTGCCTCGCCTTTTGCGGACTTGCCCTGCGGTTCCGGCGCGGCGGGAGCGCGTTCCACAACGGCGCCGGCGTTAAGCTCGTATCCCGCGCGGACCACCCGGGATTCTCCGAAACTTCCGGTGAAGGGCAGGATGGAGTAGGTGAAGCGCTGTTCTTCCCTGTCCGCGTCTTCGTCAGGCGCGGTGGGGGAACGGAGCAGAGTAAGCCTGATGCGGCCGCCTTCCGCGTCGTGACCATATTTGCTGTCGTTGAGAAGGGCAATGCCGCCGCCCGTCTCCTCCAGGGAAACCCACTTGTGGGCGCAGATCTCGAATTTCGCCCGGTCATGGGGAAGGTTCCTGTGGGTATTCCGCAGGAGATGCCCGTATTGTACTTCGCAGCGGATCCGGGTTGTGTCTATCGCCGTATCAAAGGAGACCTTGAGAAGCCGCCGCCTTTCACGCCAGTCCACTTTGGTGATGAAGTCTATCCGCTTTTCCAGCGTGTAGAAGACCGTATCCTGGGTAAGGAGGGAAGCCTCCGCTATTTTGTACTGCCTGCGCAGGATAAAACAGACCGGGCCGTCGGCGGCAACTTCAGTGGATACGAGCCGGGTTTCTTCCTCAATGTACTTTATCCAGTCGGAATCAACGTCCCACGCTTCCCAGAGAACGGGCACGTCCCGCGCGCTTATGAAGCCGTTAAAAACCCCTCCGCCCGCCACAAGTTCCCGTTTCCCTCTGATGTCCCGCAGGGCCGATATTCTCCCCGCCCCGTCAAAACCGACGCGGTAAAACGGGGTTCTGAGGGTTTTTCCCGAATACTCAAAGGGCGAAACGATGTTCCCGCCGCCGGAACCCGTCCCGGCCGATTCCGCCGCCTGAAAGTGAGCCCAGCCCATTGAAGGCAGGAAGGGAATGAAGACGGCAGTTTCCCTGCCGTCAAGATCTTTGTAACGCTGAATGGGGTAGATTCCCTGCGCGGCAAGGGCGCGAAGCCCGGCCGATCCTCCGCTTCCCCTGAGGGTGGAGGCGGCGGGGATGACAGACGACTTCAGCGCCGTGATTTTACTCAGCCCGGCAGCCGGCATACGTACCGGATCCCGGCGTTCCCAGGAAAGATCGTTAAATACCGTAATTTCACCCGAACCCGCAAGCAATTTGCGCCGCAGCGTCCCGGCAAGCTGTGAAAGTTCCGTTTCCATCGCTTTGTAGGCCGCTTCCGCTTCGGCATAGACCCGGTGTATCGACGATCCGGGAATGATGTCATGAAACTGGCTGGTAAGGAGTTGTTTCCAGTTTTTAAGCAGCTGTTCATGGGGATAGGGAAGACCCCGCTCAAGGACCGCCGCCGCGGCGAGGAATTCGGCGTTCCTCAGGGCGAATTCCAGGCGGCGGTTATACATCTTGGTTTTTGCCTGGGTAGTGTAGGTGCCCCGGTGCAGTTCCAGATAAAGCTCCCCCCGCCACTCGGGCCAAGGGCCGCCTTTTTTGAAGATATTGTCAAGCGCCGCCGACACTTTCTTCCAGCCTGAACGGGGAGCACCTTCAAGGTTGACAAGGCGCCGGGCCTCTTCCAGATCCCCCCTGGCCGTACCGCCGCCTCCGTCGCCTTCGCCTATGGACTTGACAACCGCCGCCTGTATTTCCTTGTGCTGTATCTGGTTCCAGATTTCCTTGAGGCTGTCAGGAGTTACCCTGCCATTGTAGCCCTGCGACCACGAGGAAATGTAATGTGTTTTAACGCCCGTACCGTCTATGCCGCGCCAGATAAAGGTGTCATAAGGAAAGCGGGTGGTATCGTTCCAGTTAATCTTGCTTGTCACGAAATATTTTATCCTGCAGCCCGCAAGGATCTGGGGCAGCGCCGCCGCGTAGCCGAAGACATCGGGAAGCCAAAGAGTATCCGCCTCCACAAAGCCCTTTTCCGATCCCAGCATTTCGCGGTTTGCCGCCTTGCCGACAAGAAACTGACGGACAAGGGATTCGCCCCCTGTTACATTGCAGTCGGCCTCAACCCACATTCCGCCGTTGGGCTCCCAATTTCCCTTTTTGAAAGCCTCCTTTACAGCGGTGAAAATTGCGGGATATTCGTTTTTGATTATTTCAAGCTGACAGGGCTGGCTCTGAATGAACACAAACTCGGGATATTCGCGGGCAAGGGCCGCCATATTCATGTACGTCCGGGCCGCCTTGCGTTCCGTTTCCCCGATATGCCAAAGCCATGCATGATCGATATGGGCATGGCCTATAAGATGCACTTTCGGGGCGGTGGTCCCGTTTTTAGCCGCAAGCAGCGGGGCGATCTTTTTTGCGGCCGCTCCGGCGAGCCTTTCCAGACTTTCGCCGCCGTCCGCATCAAAAGGGATCGTCATAAGGGCATCGTAGAGCCCCTGTAGAACGCGGGCTTTTCTGAGGGAATTGTTATCCAGGGAAAGGGCAAGCTCGAAAAGACATTTCACATCGTAGTACAACGAATACACCGCTTCCCGCCGCTCAAGAAGACTCCCGCCTTCAAAAGTGTTGGGATAATCGGAGATCTGCCTCCCCAGGGTAAGCATGATTGTCCTGCCCTGAAAAGGGTGCATCCCCGGATAGGGATGGCCCTCGTAGGCTTCAAGATGAAGAACATGCTTCCTGCCGTCCGCCGGCACGGCTATTTTGTGGTGGAAGGAGTTGAAGGCCCCCGCCGGTTTTCCGTCGATGAAGACGAGGGAATCGGCATTGGGAACGACCCTGAGAAAGAGGCCGCCGCCGGATTTACCCGCAGGCTTCGGGCCTGTAAAGTCCGCCCGGAACCAGCCGCAGTGCCAGGGCGTTCCGTACGGGAACGGACATTTTATTTTTTTCCACTCGGCCCTTTCGGGCGGGGCGCGGAAGGTCTTGTCCGTTTCAAAGTATTCAAAAACAAGCGGAGAAATTTCCCGGTAGCGCAGGGGCTTAAGAAACGCAAAGTATTGGGCGATACGGTTTTCCACTTTGGGCGTCAGCATGGTTACTCCTTTTTTGTTAGTGTGATACTTTCGTAGTAAAATAGCAAGAAGGGGATGACAATAATTACTCAAACAATATCATGGATTAATTATGACAATTAAAATATGATCACTCACAGTCACTTTAAACAATGAAGAACCCAGGAGCAAGCTCCTGGGTATCTTCGTTGGATAGGAAATTTATTGTACTGGCGTGGTCCATACCCTGATACGAAAACCGGTTTACACCTTTTCTACGGGTTGTAA
>JAIROE010000209.1 GCA_031257715.1 Treponema sp.
GAATGGTTCGATCCCCTGCTGGTGCTGGCGGCAATACAAAAGGAAAAATGTACCGCGGTCTACGGGGTTCCCACGATGTTTATCGCGGAACTCAACCACCCCATGTTCAAGATGTTCGATCTGTCAAGCCTCAGAACGGGAATCATGGCGGGCTCCCCCTGTCCCATCGAAACGATGAAACAGGTCATTGAAGAAATGCACATGACCGAAATCACGATCTGCTACGGCCTTACCGAATCGTCCCCGGTGATGACCCAGACCCGCTTCGACGATTCCCTTGAAGTAAAGGTTGAAACCGTGGGCCGCGCCCTGCCGGGAGTGGAGGTGACCATACGAGATCCCGAAACGGGCGAGGAATGCCCCGTGGGCGTTCACGGAGAATTCTGCTGCCGGGGTTACAACAGCATGAAGGGCTACTACAAGATGCCCGAAGAAACCGCAAAATGCATTGATGAAAACGGATGGCTCCATTCGGGGGATCTCGGCGTGCAGGGTGAAGACGGCAATTTCAGGGTGACCGGCCGTATCAAGGACATGATCATACGCGGCGGTGAAAATGTGTATCCCAAGGAAATCGAGGATTTCCTTTACACCATACCGGGCGTCAAGGACGTGCAGGTGGTAGGCATCGCGAGTAAAAAATACGGCGAAGAAGTGGGCGCCTTTATCATTCTTCACAAAGACGCTTCGACAAGCGAGGAAGATGTCCGCGATTACTGCCGTGGTAAAATCAGCCGTTTCAAGATACCCAGATTCATCTTTTTTGTCGATTCTTATCCGCTGACTTCAAGCGGAAAGGTACAGAAATACCTCTTGAGGGAAATAGGAACGAAAAAGGCTGAAGAACAGGGCACAGGAACATAGGCTCCTACGCTTTCCCAATTACGTCCCGTTCAAGGATCTTGAACGCTTTGGTCGGGCATTTTTCCGCGCAGGTTCCGCACGAAGTACACGTGGCATAATCGACGCGGGGCAGATTGTTTTCCATGATGATACACTGTTGGGGGCAGTTTTTTACGCAGAGCCCGCATTTGATACAGGCGATCTTGCATGCCTTGATGATGCCGGCCCGGACGGAACTGCGGTTGGAACAGAGGACCATCGCGCCGTGCATGTTACGGGGAAGGTTGCGGATGATCTGCTGGGGACATTCGCTGGTGCAGAGTTTGCAGCCAGTACATTTGGAATGATCAAAACAGGGCAGGCCGTTTTCCCCCATGCTGAGCGCGCCGAATTTGCAGACCTTGACGCAATCCCCGAAGCCGAGACAGCCGAAGACGCAGAGTTTGGTTCCCCCCGCCGATATTTTTGCCCCCCGGCAGGTTTCGATCCCCGTATAGGTTCCTTTTTTAAGGGTATGGGCCACGGAACCCTGACAGCCCGGAAACGACACCGTAGGAATCACCGTACCGCTCACACCCATGAGGGCGGAAAGGGCCTCCGCGGTTTTTTGGCCTCCGGCGGAACATCCGGTGATTCCCGTTTTCCCGCCGGCAACTGCGGCGGCATAGGCGTCGCAGCCGGGAAATCCGCAGGCGCCGCAGTTGGCGCCGGGGAGGGCGTTTCGTATTTCATCAACCAGAGGATCATGGGGAACGGCAAAAAAATCCCGGAAAAACCCAAGGGCGCTTCCCAGTACGAAGGCAAGGGCAAAGGCAAACACCGCGGTAATTGCGACGATCATTGTACCAGTCCTTTGAACCCCATGAAAGCAATGGAAAGCAGGGCGGCTGAGGCAAAGAGGATGGGCGTACCCTTGAGAAAATCCGGAATGGGACTGGTCCGTATCCTGCGCCTGATCCCGGCGAGAAGCAGCGTGGCAAGCAGGAAACCCAAGGCGGTGCCGATGGCGTATACCACAGCCTCAAGAAAATTATAGTCATTTGAAATAACGTTAAAAGTAACGGCAAGAATCGCGCAGTTGGTAGTGATGAGCGCAAAATAAATTCCCATGGAATTGTATAAAAGCGGAGAAGTCTTTTTGAGGTAAAATTCCAGAAGCTGGACCAGCGACGCTATTACCAGAATGAAAACCAGAATCTGAAGGAATTCCAGCCCCCCCGGTTCAAGGATAAATTTGTAGATAGGCCAGGTTACGGCCGTAGCCAGAACCGTAACAAAGGTCACCGCCATGCCCATGCCTGCCGCCTTGTCCTCATCGGTACTCATCCCGATAAAGGGGCACAGCCCTATGAACTGCATGAGAACCACATTATCAATAAGGAACGCGCTGATAAAAATCTTGAACAGGTTCATGCCGTTCCCCTGTCTCTGAACCGGGACTTGAAAAAGTTATTGAGTGAAATGAACAGGGCAAAAACAAGGAACCCCCCGGGCGGCAGCACAAAAAACAGAATGGGCTGAAAAGCGTCCGGCAGCACCTGTATATTAAGGAGGGTCCCGCCCCCCAGAAGTTCCCGCACCGCCGAGATCCCCGCAAGCACCCAGGTATAGCCAAGGCCCATGCCCAGCGCGTCGGGGATCACGCAGGCCAGGGACTGCCTGGACGCGAACCCCTCGACACGGCCCATGATGATGCAGTTCACTACGATGAGGGGAATGAAAACCCCCATGGATCGGGAAAGCTCGGGAAACCATGCCTTGAGAACATAGTCTATTACTGTTGTGAAGGCGGCGATGATAATGATAAAAACGGGGATGCGTATGGATTCGGGTATCAGCTTTCTGAAAACGCTGATCACCATTTCCGACATGAGCAGCACAAAGGTCATGGAAAACCCCATGCCTATGCCGTTTGTCACGGAAGTGGTCACCGCAAGCGCTGAACAAAGGCCTATCATCAGGGTAAGAAGGGGATTCTCCCGTACAATGCCGTTAATAAATATTTTTACAAGGCTTTTCATTTGGCGTTTCCTTCAATGGAATTACCGCCGGCCTCATGACCGGATCCGGGGGACGCGGCCGAATTGGCGTCCATTTCCGGGATTTTCCCGGCGAAATACGCGACGAGCGCCCCGCCCGACGCCCGCACCGCCCGTGAAACTGCCGCGCTTGTAATGGTGGACGCGGTAACGGCGATTATATCCCCCTTGGGTTCAAAGGGATCGCCCGACGATTTTCCGGCGAACTGGCCGTAAAAGGTAAGTTTGGCGGCCTTGTCCACATAATACGAAGGAGAAGCGGCGTTGGCCCCAAGTCCCGGGGTGTCCTTATGTTCCAGAATACGCACCCCGGCGATGCGGCCATCCTTCCCGACCCCCACAAGAGCCCTAATGGTACCGCCGTAACTGCCCCGGGCAACCCGCAGGGCCGCACCGGCGATGCGGCCATTCCGCTTCACCTCGTAGGCGTTTTCAAAAATCACCGACGAATCGGGACTTTTGATAATTCCCGTCCGCACCGCTTCGCTTATATCGGTAAAGCTGTCTCCATCGGGGAAAAATTCCCCCAGCGCCGCTTCCAGATCCTCCTGGGTATGCTGCGCGATGATCCCGTTTGTTGCCTGATACACAAGGGCAAGCCCCGAGCAGGCCGCCGCCGCAAAAAGGGCAAGGATAAAACCGAGTTTCAACATTGCTCCAATACTGTGTTTTTCGCTCATTTTGCCGTCCCCGGCCCCGATTCCCCTCGCCGGGCCGCGGTCTTTTTCTTCGGTATAAAGCCGTATTTCCGGGGCAGGAGCCGGTTCAGGAAAGGAACGACGGCGTTCATGATCAGTATGCCGTAGGTAACTCCTTCGGGATAACTGCCCCATTTCCGTATAAGAATGACAATGATCCCCGCACCGGCGCCGAAGATCCATTTGCCCCTGGCGGCAAGGGGAGAAGTGACATAGTCGGTGGTCATAAACACCGCGCCGAAAAGAAGACCGCCAGAAAGTATGCTGAAAAGGGGGTCCAGCCCCGTGGCAAGGGCGGTGATAAAGGACGCGGCAACCATGGAAAGGGGCGCGCGCCAGTCTATGGTTTTTCTGATGAGGAGGAAGAAGAACCCCGCAAGGATAAGCAGCGCCGATGTTTCCCCTATGCTGCCCGCGTGATTCCCGGTAAAGAGCGTCCAGATGGTTGAAGGATAATCCGGGGAAGCCGAGAGCCCCGAAGCGAAAAAGGCCTTTCCCACGCCGGCGGCGCTTTCGCCGTGGGTGATCCCCAAGGGAGTAACGCCGCTGATCCCGTCGACGGGAACACCGGAAGAATCGGGCAGCCTGAGGGCAAAAAACGGCGCGGGCATGTGCCACGCCGTAAGGGCGGCGGGAAAACTCATGAGGAGGAACGCCCTCCCCGCAAGGGCGGGGTTGAAAACATTGGCGCCGAGCCCTCCGAAGAATTCCTTGGCGACGACGACGGCAAAAACCGCTCCCAGCGCCGTGATCCACAGGGGCGTAGAAGGGGGAAGAACAAGCGCAAGAAGAAGTCCCGTTAGCGCCGAGGAAAGATCTGCCACCCGCGCCTTCTGCCCGGTGATGATCCTGAAAAGCGACTCCGCCGCCATAGCCGAGGCGGTTGAAACAATCACCGTCAGCAGGGCGGGAAGGCCAAAAAGGATGACTCCGTATGCGGTCACGGGCGTCAGCGCCAAAAGCATGTTCCCCATGAGCCGCGCCGGGGTAACCGGAGAAACAATGTGGGGACTTGATGAAAGAAGAAGGGACGCTTCCTGCCGGCCGTCCGGTTTTGCTTCCGCCATTAACGCTCCTTACGCCCTGATTCCCGCGGAAGCCAGGGCGGCCTGCCGCATCCTGTACCGCTGTTTGCCGGCGCGGAAACGCTGTACCAGTTTGATCCGGGCGGGACACACATAGGTACAGCTGCCGCACTCGATACAGTCCAGAAGCCCCGCCTTTACCGCGTAATCAATATCCCCTTCCTCAAGGCTGTTGTTCATGATCACGGGCGAAAGCCGGCAGGGACAGTTGTTGATGCAGCGGCAGCAGCGTATGCAATAAGCCTCGGAATCGGCGGTGGTTTCCTCCCGGGTCATGAGGATAATGCCGGACGTGTTTTTCTGAATGGGAATTTCGAGCGAAGGAACGGCGCTGCCCATCATGGGGCCGCCAAAGAGGATCTTCGCCAGCCTGTCACTGTCTATATCCATAAATTCAACGGGAAGGCCGGCAAGCATGGTCCCTATGGGCGCCCGTATATTTTTTGGCGTTTTGCAGGCCCCGCCGGAAACGGTAAGGTCCCGATCCACAAGGGGCTTTCCCTGTATAAAGGCCTCGGCAATGGCGATGAAAGTCCCCGCGTTGGAGACGATGCAGCCTGCGTCCATGGGAAGCCCGCCCGAAGGCACTTCCCGGCCGGTAAGGGCGGTGATCAGCATCTTCTCGCCCCCCTGCGGGTAACGGGTGCGGCACAGTCCTGTGCTGACAGCGCCGGGAATGTTTTCAAGCCGGAACTCCTGCTCAAGCATGGGGACAAGTTTTGCCTTGTTGTCCTCCATTCCGATTATCGCCCGGGTCACCCCGGTTATCTTCATGACGATGGCAAGTCCCTTAATGAGAAGATCCGGCTTTTCGGTCATTGCCGCCTCGTCGGTCGTAAGATAGGGCTCGCATTCGGCGCCGTCAACTATGATGATGTCTATGGATTTGCCGGGCGGCGGATTAAGCTTGACATGGGTGGGAAACCCCGCGCCGCCCATGCCGATGATCCCCGCCTCGCGGATACGGGCCAGGGCTTCTTCCCTGCCGCAGCTATTGACATCAAGCGGGGGCATACAGAGCGTGCCGGCGTCTTCCGTCCCTGGAGGGTCCGCCTCGATGACGACACAAAGGCCCTCGGTGTTGTTCGACTGGGTCCGCATCTCTATCTTTTTTACGGTTCCGGTAATCGAAGCGTGAACCGGTACGGTCATCGGTCCGGGCGGCTGGGCATCGGCTATCTTCTGGCCCCGGCGCACCCTGTCGCCCAAGGCGGCCAGACACACATTCGGCGCCCCGAAATGCTGATTTATGGGAATGACCACCTGTTTTGGCGGAGGGACAAGCTCCACCGCCTTTCCCTCTGTAGCGTATTTCCGTGCGGGAAGCCGCAGGCCCCTCTTGAATGTACTGACTACCATAATAACAATGTATGAATAAAAAAGACAACGGTCAAGAAGCCCCAGGGAACAACGGCATTTAAAAATCGAAAAAGATCTGATGAAGAAAATCAGGATTTACCTGGCCCGCGATAAAGGGGGCCTCATTGGCGATCCTGTTTTTTTCTGTAGAACGTGTCTTCAAGGGGAAGCTTGCACCGGAACTTCCCGTCCCTCATGTAATAGGCGCCGGCGATGGCGGGCGTCACGGGAATCGCGGCCAGTTCCCCCACTCCCTTGGCCCCATAAGCCGGAGGCGAAGGGTTTTTCGGCTTTACAAAGACGATCTCCATGGAGGGGACATCCGTCGCCCTGAGGAGCCCCAGCGTCCCGTATTTGGCTTTGGGGTATCCCCCCTCAACAGGAAAATCCTCGGTAAGGGCATATCCCATCCCCATGAGGAGACCCCCTTCAACCTGACCTTCGGCCGACGGGGGATTCACCACGGTTCCTATGTCGTAGGCGGCCCGTATCTTTTCCACCCTGCCCTCGGCGCCCAGAACGGCGACGGCCGCCGCGTAACTGTAAGCGATATGACTTACCGGATTCGGCTTGTCGCTGCCCATGGGATCGGTTATCCCCGAATATTCACCGTGAAATTCCTCGCCCTCGATGCGGGCAAGATCCCCCGAGACAGAAAGCAGCCGCTCCCGGAGTTTTTCTGCGGCGGCGCGCACCGCCTCCCTGGTAAACACCGTCTGCCGCGACGCGGTAGTGGTTCCCGAATCGGGAGTACGCGCCGTATCGGGGGGGTCCACGGCAAAACGTCCCGGCGGCAGGTTCAGCGTCTGACAGGCAATCTGGATGACAACCGTGGCAATTCCCTGCCCTATGCAGGCGGCGCTGGTTCTGATATGGATGATCCCCCTTTCAACGGAAAGGATGCACCTGCCCGTATCGGGAAGGCCGACTCCTATGCCGGCGTTCTTGAAACCGCAGGCAATGCCGGCGCTTTTTCCGTCGGCGGCGGCTTTTTCCCACGTGTCCTTTACCTCAAGGAGGCAGGCTTCCAGTTCCGTGTCTTCGCCCGCTCTTTGTCCGTTGGGAAGCACGTCTCCGGGCCGCACCGCGTTGCGGAAGCGTATTTCCCATGGCGAAATTCCCGCCTTTTCCGCCAGCAGGTTAAGGCACGATTCCATGGCGAAACAGCTCTGCGGCACGCCGAATCCTCTGAAGGCCCCGCCGGGGATGTTGTTGGTGTACACTGCCTTTCCCTCTATATCGATCACCTGAAAATTATACGGCCCCGCCGCGTGGGTACAGGCCCGCTGCAACACCGGCCCCCCAAGGCTTGCGTAAGCGCCGGTGTCGGAAACGATGGACGCCTTCATGGCGGTGAGTCTTCCTTCGCCATCACAGCCCAGGGTGAAGTCTATTTCCATTGCGTGCCGTTTGGGATGAACCCTTATGCTCTCCTCACGGGAAAGAAGCACCTTGACCGGTTTCCCCAGAAGCCACGCGGCCAGACACGCGTGATGCTGGACGCTCATATCCTCTTTGCCGCCAAATCCGCCCCCCACAAGCTGCCCCTTTACGCGGATCTTCTCCGGCGCTATTCCCAGCATGCGAGAACATTCCCGTTGTTCGTCATAGACACCCTGCCCCGCGGAATAAAGAACAAGGCCGTCCCCGTTTTCGGGATCGGGCATCGCGATGGCGCATTCGCTTTCCATAAATGCGTGTTCGGTAAAGGGCGCCGAAAAATGGCGGCTTACCACATGGGCCGATTCGGCAAGGGCTTTTTCGGCGCTGCCCCTGACGAGGCGTTCATGGGAAAGTATGTTACGCTCTTTCCGGTGGATGAGCGGCGCCCCCTCCGCCATGGCTTCCGCCGGGCTCGCAAGGGGCCGTAACGTCTGGTAATCCACGCGGATAAGGGACTTCACCTCGTCAAGGCTCTCTTTTTTCCCGCATACCGCAAGGGCCAGGGCATCTCCTATAAAGCGGGTGATCTCCCCCTCGGTAATCATCACGTCATAGTCGGAGATGAAAGCCAGATGTCCTATTTTGATGTTTCCCGGAATATCCTTTGCGGTGAACACCGCCGCGCAGTCCGGGTGGGCCAGCGCCGCCGAAGCGTCTATCTTCAATACCCGCGCACGGGGGTATGCCGAACGGAGGGCCGAGGCGTAAAGCATGCCGGGAAAATCAAGATCGCCGGTGTACTTCCCCGTACCCAGGGTTTTTGCCGCCGCGTCGATACGGTGAAAATTTTCTCCAAGGCGGCCCCGAAAATCCCGCACAGGCAAAGGAAGGCCCTCCCGGAAAAGCGCGGCGGCCAACTGCACCGCTTTTATTATTTTTACATATCCTGTACAGCGGCATATATTGGAGCGTATCGCCCTGCGGATCTCCCCTTCGTCCGGGGAGGCGTTGACATCAAGCAGGGCTTTTGCGCTCATCACCATGCCGGGTATGCAGAAACCGCACTGCACCGCGCCGGCTTCGGCAAAGGCAAAAGCGTAAACTTCCTTTTCCTTTTTGGAAAGCCCTTCGGGGGTAATAACCGTCCTGCCCGCTATTTTGGAGAGAACGGGAACGCAGGCCCGCACCGGCCTGCCGTCCAGATGGACCGTACAGGCCCCGCAGGCCCCGGAACCGCAGCCGTTCTTTACGGCCGTGAGACGCAGATCTTCCCTTAGAAAATCAAGGAGCCGCTTTTCAGGCGGGCCGCTCACCATCCTGCCGTTAACGGCAAGAACAACAGCACCGCCGCCTTTCCCGTTACCCATGCGTAAAGTATTTACTGCCGGTAAAAAAACCGCAAGGGGCCGATTGACAAAACACTGCCGGTGATAATAAGGTTAAAAGGTCCGGAGGGCAGAAACATGTTCAGGCATTTGGCAAAATACAATAAAGAATCAAATGAAAAAATGAACGCCGTTATAAAAACCCTCACGGAAGAAGAATGGAACAGGCAATTTTCAGGATTTTTCAAGTCAATACATGAACTGTGCTCTCATGTATATTTTTGGGATTATGTCTGGCTGGGCAGGCTTGCATCAGTAAAAAGTTTCAAAAGTTTTGACGGCTCATATTTTGGCAAAGAATACGCTTATAACGAATTATTGTTTAAAAACATTGACGGGTATTTGATAAAAAGGCCGGATTT
>JAIROE010000219.1 GCA_031257715.1 Treponema sp.
CGATATATTTTATGCTATAATAACGGATATTTTCAATAGAATTTTGAAAATTTCATAAATCATAAACAGGAGCAACGATGCGTATACAGGGCCGGTACATATACGATGAAAAAGGGAGAACCATGATCCTGCGGGGCTGCAATCTGGGGGGGAGTTCCAAACAGCCCGCCGGAAAACCCGGCGCGGGGCTGCTGCCCGAATCCCTTGAAAACCCCGCCGGGGCGTCGTTTACGGGGCGGCCGTTTCCTCTTGAAGAGGCCGAAGCCCATTTTGAGAGGCTTGCCCGGCGGGGTTTTACCTTTTTGCGCCTTGTCGTAACCTGGGAGGCGCTGGAACACGCCGGACCGGGAATCTACGACGAGGCGTATCTGGCCTACCTGCGGAAAATACTCCTTGCCGCCGAAACGAAGGGGATCAGGGTTTTCATCGATCCGCATCAGGATGCGTGGAGCCGCTGGACCGGGGGAGACGGCGCCCCGGCGTGGACCCTTGAAAAATTCGGCATGGACACCGGAAAACTGGACCGTACCGGGGCGGCGGTCACATGGCAGCATGGGGCGCGCCGGCGGATGATATGGCCGTCCAATTACAACCGCTACGCCGCGGCGACCCTCTTTACCCTTTTCTTCGGAGGAAATACCTACGCCCCGGATGTTACCGTCGAAGGGAAGAGCGCGCAGGACTGGCTTCAGGAACACTACATTGCCGCATGGCGGCACTGCTACAGACGGCTCAAAAACTGCGCCGCCGTCGCGGGCTGGGGCGTGATGAATGAGCCGCATCAGGGCTTCATAGGCCACCGTGACGCGGGAAAATCCGAAAATCCGATGATGCCCGTAGGGGCCATGCCCAGCCCTTTTGACGCCATGCTTGCCGCCTCCGGCCACAGCGTGAAGGTTCCGGTACGCCCGGGCGGCCATGAAATCCTCAATCCCGAAGGAATTTCCCTTTTCAGGGACGGTTTTTCCTGCCCGTGGAAAGAGGCGGGAGTCTGGACCCCGGAAGGCGGAGGGAGGCTGCTGCGGAAGGAACATTTTGCCTTTTACAGGGGGCGTCCGGCGAATTTTACCGAAGATTTCCTCAAACCCTTCATGATCCGCTTTATCGAAACCATGAAGGAACCCAATCCTGCAGCCCTGTTTTTCATTGAAGGGCCGCCGCCGGGAATTCATCCTGTATGGGGCCCCGGAGATCCGCCCAATACGGTCAACGCTTTTCATCATTATGACGGCTTTACCCTTTACGCCAAAACCTTCATTCCCTGGTTCAACCTGAAAACCGAAAAATTCGGCGTTCTTCTGGGCAGGAAAAAGACGGCCGCGTATTTTTCCCGGACGCTTGAAAAGAGCGTGGACTGGACAAGGGAACGCATGCAGGACATGCCGAGCCTCCTTGGGGAATTCGGCCTTCCCTTTGATCTGAACGGGAGAAAGGCATTCAGGACGGGGGACTACCGCGTCCATGAGGATGCCCTGTCCCTTTATTACGACGGGGTGGACGCGAACCTGCTCCATTCCACCATCTGGAACTACACTGCCGACAACACCAACGAAACCGGGGATAACTGGAACGGCGAGGATCTGTCGATTTTTTCGGAAGGAAAGATCCGGGCGGAAGGCGGCTGGGTAAGGCCCTATCCCATGGCCACCGCGGGAATTCCCGTCCGCTTTTGCTGGGACAGGAAAAAACTCCTCTTTTCCTTCCGTTTCCGCGCTTCCGCCGAAATTACAGCCCCCACGGAAATCTTCCTTCCCGGCCTGTATTTTGGGGATAACCCCTCCATAACGATGCTGACAAGTCCCGGTCCGGCGGAAACCGGGCCGCGCTTCGAATACAGGCCGGAGGAACAGCGGCTTTTTATCTGGAATGAGGGCCGTTCGGGGGATACGGATATCTGCGTAAAGGCGAAAGCCTGAAGAAGCGCGGCCGTTCCGGCGCGGGCGGCTCGGATACGGCGGATTCGGCCTCCTCACGCGCTTCCTTGCGGCGCAGCATGTCGGGGACGGCGGCGGCGAAGGCGCTTTCAAGTTTCCGCCTGTATTCCAGTACGCGGTGAATATAATCAAGGGTGTTCTTCGGCGTTCCCAGATTGCTTACCCTGTGCATGCCCGCGTTGTACATGGCAAGCGCGGCTATTTCCGATCCGCCCGAGTTGAGGCACCAGCGCAGGTGGCCCATGGCGTAATGGGCGCTGACGCCGGGTCTGAAAAAATCATCAACCTTGATATCCGGAAAGGAAAAATTGTTAAGCTGAAAAAGCCCCCTGTCCACGCTGGCGTTCCGGTTTGCCCGGTTAACGGCGGCGGGATTGTAGCGGCTTTCCTCCCAGCACAGGGCAAAGGCCAGGGCAGGCGGAATGTCAAATTCAACGGCGCCGAAAAGGATTGCCGAGGCTATTTCCCGGGAACCGGTGACAGCGCCGAAATAATCCGTCACGATGTCCCTGGTTTCCGCGTCACGGTACAACGCGGCAACAAGATCCTCCGCCTGCGTTTCCGCTTCCACCGCTCCGGCGGCTTTGACCGTTACCGCGGTTTCGGCTGTTCCGGTAACACCGGCCGCTTCCGCCTTGCCTTCCTCCGCATAAAGGACGCCCGGAGCCGGTCCGCCCCTTACCCCCTCCGGCGCGGCGCAGAGAACCATAGAAAACAACGCGCCGAAAAAAACGGGCGTATACTCGGCGATTTTTAAATTGTCATTTTCCATACTTAACCCCCTCCCTGTAATAGAGTTGTTCAATAACTTCAGTTATTGAACAACTTTCGCTAAAAAATGACAGATTTGGCGGATTTTTGCAAAAAATACACCAAATCTGCGAGACTTGTAAGCCAAGCGAAGCTTGGCAAAGAACCAGCCGGGTTCTTGAACAAGTCCAATGTTATATTCCCTGTTCTATTGTCCGAACCCGGATGATCCCTTCCACGCCCAAAAGCCGCCCCAGGGCATAGTCGGGGATACGCTGTTCGGTATCAATAATGTTATAAGCATAATCATCCCGGTGGTGATTTATCAAATCCAGAATGTTGTTGTTTTCTTCCGCCAGAATGGTGGTAATCTGGCCCACCATGTTGGGGATGTTGCGGTTTATCACCAGAAGCCTGAAGGGGGAATGCTGATCCAGCCTGCACCGGGGAAGATTCACCGAATTTTTAACGGCCCCGGATTCAAGGTAGTCCATTATTTGGCGGACCGCCATGACCGCGCAGTTGTCTTCGGCCTCCGGGGTGGAAGCCCCCAAATGGGGAATACAGATCGCGCCGGGACAGGCAAGGAGCTCCGCCGAGGGAAAGTCGGTGACATAGGCGGAAAGCTTCTTGCCGTTCAGGGCCCCGATGATGTCCGCCTCATTCACAAGCCCCCCCCTGGCA
>JAIROE010000296.1 GCA_031257715.1 Treponema sp.
CGGACTTTGACACCGACGGCATCCCCTTCACCGACGAATACGTGGAGAACGCCTTTACCGTGCGGACCGCCGCCGAATGGGACGCCGCCTGTGAGGCCATCAAGAACGGCGGGAATAACAAGAACTACATCATCAACGTGACGGGAACCGTCACCATTCCCGGCGACGTCGCCACCACTCCCAACTTCGGCGGCGTTTCAGGCGCCAGGATCGTCTTGGGAGGCGGCGGCAGCCTTGCTCTTGATTTGAGCAGCACCCGGATCCTTCTCCGTATCGGCACGGGCCAGACCGTCATTCTGCGGGACATTACCCTGCGGGGCCATGCCAACGGCGCCATGGTGGTAGCTATGGAGCTCCCAAACGGCGCCTTTGTCATGCATCCGGGCGCGGTGATCACCGGCAGCACAAATACAATCAGTGGCCCCGGAGCCGTTTATGTGAACAAGGGAACCTTCACCATGTATGGGGGAACCATCAGCAACAACAATACCGCCTCCATCGCCTCCAACTACGGCGGCGGGGTACAGGTGACTTCCACCGGAACCTTCACTATGTCGGGCGGAACCATCAGCGGCAATACCGCCTCCAGCAACGCCTCCAATTCCGCCTGCGGCGGCGGGGTGTTTGTGGACGGTGGAACCTTCACCATGTCGGGTGGAACCGTGAGCGGCAATAGAGCCTCCGCCAGCATCTCCGTCCACACCCTCGGCGGCGGGGTCTATATGGCCGCCGGGAACTTCGCCATGAGCGGAACCGCGGCCATCAGCGGTAACACCACCGACACGGGAATGGTCTCACGCGGCGGCGGGGTGTATGTGGGCGGCGGAACCTTCACCATGTCCGGCGGGGAAATCTCCGGCAACACCGCCCCCTCCGCGACCGCCGACGGCGGCGGGGTGTTTGTAAACAGTACCGGCGCCTTCACGAAAGAGGACACCGTTACTCCCGGAAACAGCGGCGTCATCTACGGTGACGACAATAATGACCCCGATGACGGCAATGTCACCGACAACACCACCGCCAACGGCAGCGGCCACGCGGTGTATGTGTCAAGCGGCTTCAAAAAGCGAAACAGCACCGTGGGCGCAGGGCTCAACCTTAACAGCGCCACCGGGAGCGCAGGAACAGATCCGTGGGAGTAAGAGCGGATTGGCAGGGGCGCCGGGCGCCTTTTCCGGCGTTATGAAGACATTTTGGAACGTCCCCGGACGAACGGGGGCCGCACGGCGCCGGGGCCGGGCCAAACGCCTTTGGCGTTTGGCAGGCAGGCGCGGGGCAAATCCCGGTGTGCCATCGTGAAACCGCGGTTTGTACGCCGCAAACTGTAGTTTGCAAACCGCAAACTGTAGTTTGCACATCGCAAACTGTAGTTTGCAATCGTGAAACTGTAGTTTGTGCATCGCAAACCGCAGTTTGTAAACCGCAAACCGCAGTGTGCCATCGTGAAACTGTAGTTTGCAAACCGCAAACTGTAGTTTGTGCATCGCAAACTGTAGTTTGTACGCCGCAAACTGTAGTTTGTAAACGGCAAACCGCAGTGTGCAAAGGGAGAAAGGGGGCGCACAAAAGCGCCTCCCATAACCCGTGGAGCTTTTGCTCCATGAAACGTTTGCCTGGAGTTTTACGGCCAAAGGCCGTAAAACTCCCCAGCCAAACGCCGCAGGCGTTTGGCAAAGGAGTGAATATGGCCAGTTCCATCCCCGCCAATTTCGAGAAATTCGACGAGTATTACAAGAATTACTGCCAGATCGTCACCGCGCGGACAACGGGGTCCACCCCGGTGTGGACCCACATCCCGGCTGCGCGGGTCACCGGGCTCAACGAAGGCTACGCCGCCTGGTACACCGCGTGGAGCGCCTGCATTGCCGACAAGACAAAGGCAAAGCGGATGGTGGCAAAGGCGTCCCTCAAGGCGGGCACCAAAATCATCGAGAAATTCAGCAACGAGTTCATCCGCTACTCCAGCGCCGTTTCCGATGAGGACTGTTTCCTTATGGGCGTCCACCGCAAGGACCCCGTCCCGACGCCGACGCCCGTGCCCGCGACGCGGCCGGGGTTTACCCTGCGGGTCAAGGATATCCGCAAGATCCGCATCGACTTTTGGGATCTGGAGAGCGCCCTCAAGGCCAGGCCCTACGGCATGGACGGCGCGGTGATTCGCTGGGTTATCATGGACCACCCGGCAACCGATGTCAGAGAGCTTATCAATTCGGTCCTTGCCACGCGCACGCCCTTTTACCTTGAGTTTACCGACGCGGACCGGGGCAAGATCCTCTCGGTGGCGATACAGTGGCAGAACAAGAAGGGCCAGAAAGGCGCCTTCAGCGAGATTCAGAGCACCGTCGTTCCGTAAAGGGCTAAAAAGCCAAACGCCGCGGCGTTTGGCTTTTTAGCTGGGGGGTTTCGCGGAGCAAATCGCCGCACTGTACAAATCCGGCGGCATGGCATAGTATGGAAGATGTACGGAGGAGGCCATGGGCGGCGGGTACATTTTCGGGAGAATCGATCTGCCGCCTGAACAACTACCCCTGGATACAGAAGCTGGAAGTTGAGCCGGACGCTTTTTTTTGCCACACGGATCTGCTGCAATTGGTGCCTGACCAGGAGGATTTCGAGCGTCTTCCTGACGAAGACAAGACGCCCTGCGCCCGGGCGGATGGTATCCCTGGGCCGCTTGCCTGGCACGTGTATTGACGGCATTGGACTTGTGAAAGAACCAGCCGGGTTCTTGAACAAGTCATTTGTCCGGGTTTTATATAAAGTAAAGGAGGAAATCGTGGCAAATAAGGATCTGCCGAAAATCCGCGTTGTGTTTCCGATTGGCGCGAAGCTCATCATCATCATCTTTATTCTGCTTCTGGTGTCGCTGGGGACCCTTACCGTTCTGGTTTCGGTGATCAGCACGCAGGATGTTCAGCGCACCGCCGAAGACAACAACTTTACCGTTAACAGGCGGGCGGGTTCGCAGGCTGAAAGCTTTTTCAGATCCGTGCAGTCGGCGGTGTTCATGTACCTTGAAACGGTTGAGCTTGACCGGAATATCACGAACCGCAATCCCGAGTTTGACAGTTATTTTTTCGGCCGTAACCAGAATATAGCGGCCATAGCGGTAAGGGGCGGGACGGGGGACTGGGTTGTTGTTCCGAACAACCGTTTCTTTATTGCCAATGACGCCGATGCCGGCGGGCTGCAATCCTACTTTGCGTCAAATTCCGGCCTTTTTGTTCCTGTCGAAGGCAAGATGCATCTCTTTAACGCTTCCCCGTTTTTTCAGATTCCGCTTGCCGCCATGGTTTTTTCCCGTCAGGGTATACGCGCGCAGGCGCCCGGCGCCGTCGTGGTTCTTTTTTCGCCCGACGAGCTTTCCGAAACGTTCGGCACGGGGACCAATTCCAGTTTTCTGATTAACGGGGACGGGGAGCTTCTGGTTCACGCCGACAGCGATCTGATAATGGGAGGGGCGAATTTTTCGAATTTCCCCGTCGTAAAGATCATGCGGGAAGAGGGGGACAGTAACCGGCAGGTTTCTTTTACCGGTTCGGACGGGCTGCGTTTTTTCGGCGCTTATTACCGTCTTCAGGCGATGAACGGCGTCGCGATAACCGTTATTCCCCACAGCGTGGTCTTTGAGGCGGTAAGGAGCATTACGCGGCAGAATATCTTCCTTACCGCGGCGGTGCTGTTTGCCGCGATCCTTTTTGTCTGGTTTTTTTCAAAAACCATAAGCACCCCGGTGCGGACGCTGGTGGGCGCGGCGCTCCAGATAGAGCAGGGCGAATTCGGGATAAGCCTGGAGCCCAAAACCCGCGACGAGATTGGCCTTTTGACCGACAGTTTCGGCAAGATGAGCAGCGCCCTGGGCGTGTTCGGGCGTTTTACCAACAGGGACATTGCGGTGCGGGCCATGCGGGGCGAGATAAAACCCGGCGGTGTTTCCCGGTATGCGACGATCTTCTTTTCGGATATACGCAACTTTACGGAAAAGTCGGAGCATTTTACGGAGATCTTCGGGGAGGAAGCTTCCGAGAGGATTGTCGCGTGGCTTAACAAGTATCTTACCCGCATGGTGGACTGTGTTGAAAAGACCCATGGGGTGGTGGACAAGTTTATAGGGGACGCCGTCATGGCCCACTGGGGAACAGCCTACACCGCGGGCAGTCCTGAAAAGGACGCCGGTAACTGCATAGAGGCGGCCCTCATGATGCGCCGCGCGCTGATTGAGTTTAATTCGGCGCGGGAGAAGGACGAACCGGAGATACGCATAGGCTGCGGAATCAACACGGGGATTGTCACCGCGGGCCAAATCGGATCGGAGCGGCGCATGGAATATACGGCGATTGGGGATCCGGTGAATCTGGCCAGCCGCGCCGAGGCCCTTAACAAGCCGCTGGGGACCGATATTCTCATTACTGAGGAGACTTGGAATCTTGCCGGAGACAGGTTCATCACCGAGGAGATGCCTTCGGTAACGGTGAAGGGCAAGGAAAAACCGGTGAGGCTTTTCGCGGTGGTCAATTTCAGGGATGCCCAGGACGGTCCCCGGACATTGGCGGAAGTGCGGACCCTTTTGGGAATTCCCGCGTCCGATATCAGCAAGGTGGACACAAATGTGGAAGAAAAAAAGTACAAGATCCAGGGCTTCTGATCTTTTCATTCTCATTTTTTGCCTTGCGGGAACCTGCGCTTCGGGCCTTGCGTTCTGGCGGGAGTATAACCGCACGCTGGTCAAGTTTAACGAAGATCCGGTGGGGACCATTGTTTTCAAGAACCGCACGGCCCACCGGAAAATTGAGGATCGCGTTGCCTGGGACAGGCTGAAGCAGGAATCGCCGGTCTACAACGGCGACACGATCCGCACGGCCGAAGAATCCCAGGCGATCGTTTCCTTCCTTGATGAAGTTACCAGCGTCAATCTTTCGGAGAATACGCTGATACGGATTTTTTATGACGAGAAAGGCGCGCGCATTGATTTCTCGCGGGGCAATCTGGATGTAAGTTCCGGTTCGGGGACCGTGCTGGTTTCGAACGGGACTTCCGCTGTTGAAGTGCGGAGCGGGAGCCGCGTGGATTTGACTCAGGACGGGAATGGCTTGGGCCTTTCGGTTTTGGGCGGTCAGGTCAGTCTTGACGGGGCCGAGGTCGCTTCAGGGGAGGTGCTTTTCCTCAATAATGACGGAACGTCCGCTACCGGGCCCCTTGTCGCGGTAACTTCCCCCGGAGCTTTTTTCCGTATATACGGCGATCCTGGTGAACTTGTCCCGGTTGATTTTTCCTGGAATGTTTCCAATTTCAGGGACGATACCCGTATTGTTGTTGAAGTGGCGGAAGACGGAAAATTTTCCCGCGTGGTTGAAGCGAGGAATGTAAGGGATGCTTCTTCGGTGTCCATTCCCCTTGAAAACGGCGTTTTCTGGTGGCGGGTTTACCCCGCGGGGGAAAGCGGAGAGCCGGAGGGCCCGATCCGTCCTTCCGGGAAAATAGAGGTTCTTTCCCTGAATCCGCTGTCGCTTGTTTCTCCCCTGCGCGCACAGGAATTTGCCCTGCCGGGGGGCGTTCCGTTTTCCTGGTCTCCCATGGAAGGCGCTCGGGGATATCTTCTTGAAATTTCGGCCAATCAGGACATGAGCAATCCCGCCGTGTCCCGCGGGATAGAGGGGACTTCCGTGGTGCAGAACGGGCTTGAAAGCGGCCGCTGGTACTGGCGGGTCACTCCGTTTTTTTCGGCCGAAACGGCGGTGAATACCGCCGGTTCCCGGGAAACCGGAGAGTTCACCGTAAGCGCGGCCGGCGCCGCTCTTCCTTCTCCCCGGCTGGGCTCCCCTCCCCAAAACGGGATTCTCGGCATCGAAAATCCCCGGCTTTTCTGGAAATATGATCCCGGCGTTTCTTCCTGGACCGTGGAAGTGGCGGATAATCCCCAATTGTCGGATCCGGTGGTAAAGCTGGATACGGATATGAATTATCATACCCTGCCGCCTTCGGTTCTCGAAAGCGGCCGAACATATTACTGGCGGGTTACCGCCAATGGCGGGGACGCTGCGGGTTCTTCTTCCGCGGTCGGATCTTTTACCGCGGCGGCGCATACCGGGAC
>JAIROE010000311.1 GCA_031257715.1 Treponema sp.
GGGCGTCCCTCCCGCCCGACTCCCCCTCCGCCGCTTCATGGCCGCCTTCCCCTGTGCCCGGAATCGAGAGGTACACCGAAAGGGGATCGATGACAAAGCGGAGAGAGGTCCGGGGGCCCCGGTTTCCCGCGGGATCTTCAAGGAAGGCCTCGACGGTTACCTCCGCGTATTCCTGCCGTCCGCCTGTCGAAAGCGATCCGGTTCCGGTCTTTATTTCGGTCATTCCCGACTCATAGTCAACGCGCGCCCTCATGTGGACAATCGTATGTTCGTCATCATCCTGTATTAAAGGCTGCAGAATCAAAGGCCCCCTGGTCCACCCGCCCGGTACGGAGAGTCCGGGAATTCCGGGGGCAAGGCGGTCGGCGCGATGGATCTTCTCCGCCCCTTCCGCGGTAAGAAAACACCATTCAAGATCCTCCCCGTCACAGACGTCAAACGAAGGAAAGGAAAAACCGTCCCCCGTGTCGTACAGCCCCGATACGGGCAGCCATCCGTCCCAGGGGCCGGAAGGAGGAAGGGCGGCGCCGGATGAATGACGGCGGAAGGCAAAACAACCGGAGGCGCCTGAACCATTTCCGCCTGAAACACGGGGAAGGGCCTCGCAGTCAAGAAGGAAGGGTCCCTGTACGGCGCCGTCCCTCTCGACTATCCAGCGGAGGTTCCCGCCTTCCGCGGGAACGGGCACGGGGGACGAAGCGTCAAACCAGAGCGGCCCGTCCTTCTCTTCATCCCAAGTGTAACGGATACGGACGTTCTGGTCCCAGACAACGACACGGCTCCGTCCGTGGTAGACAAGACGGGGGCTGCCGGCTTCCCCGGCGGGAACCACGTCTCCGCCTGAAACGCCGGCATATTCGGGGACGCGCTCCCCCCTGGGGGCAAAGGGCGGCTTTTGCGGGGGCGGCATCCCGCCGCTTCCGTCAAGGGTAAACACAAAACGCCATATGCTTCCCGAACCGGCTGCGCCGGCGGCGGCAAGATGCAGGGCCGCCGTCCTGTACACCCTGTCCTGGGACCGAAGGACGGGCCCCCGCATCGCGGAAGACGAAGAAGAACCCTGTCCCGGGAACGGTTCAGGGGAGAACGGCCGCGAAGGGCTCTGGTCCGGCGTCCCGCCCATGGACCAGAGAAAACCGGAGGGTACGGGAAGGGAAACCTCCTCACGGATTTCCCTTTCCTCAAGAGAACGGAGAAAAGCGAAGATTTCCTCTTTGCCGCCGCCGGTTCCGGTATCCGGCCCTGTCACGGTGTAGTTTATCGTTTCGCCCGCGGGAAAGCGCGGGGAAGCGACGCGGAGGGTAACGTCCCCGGTACGGTTTATCGGCACCGGCCCCCGGTAACGTTTTCCGCCGGGTCCCAATGGATCGCTTCCGTCGTCGGTCCAGAAAATTTCCCCTCCTCCGGCGCCCGAAATGACGAGTCTCTGGGGATTCGCCCAGACGCCGGGAACGGGATTTTCCACGCGGACGCCGGGAAAATCAAAAGTGTGGGGAACAGGGACGGAGAAATTGCCCGCGTCGTCGGACGCCCAGATGAGGGCGTTAAAGGGAAAGGGGGGAATGACGGCCGATGAAAGATCGGGAAAATAAACAAGACGGTCCCCGAAATCGGCCAGAGCGGCGATGGTGATTCCCTCTTCCCGGAAGAAGACCGCCCCGTCTTCGCTCTTCCATGTCCCGGGAGGCCGCTTGTCTATCGTGACGCTGAAATCCCTTGTCTCAAGCAGCCCGTCAAGGGGCGGCGGTGACCGCCGTTCGGCGGTGATGAGGAAACGGCGTTCCTCCCCGCTTCCGGCGTCCAGTTCAAGGGAAGCGGAGCCGCCGCCCGAATACCGCTCGGCGCCGTCAACGAGCAGGCGAAGCCGTTCCCCGGAGGGAACGGAAAACCAGAATTTTTGATTCGAGGCAAACTGCCCTTCCCTGGCGTTGGTTTCAATGCCTTCCGCTTCCGGAAGCGGAAAATTCCCGGCCCGAACGGAAGCAGGCGGGAAAAAAACGGACAAAACAAACAGGGCCAAACACAGGCGGACGGACCCCATTATTGCTCCCCGCGGGTTCCTTCGCCGGAATCCAGGAGCCCGCCCAGTGGTTCGCGTAATTGCGGGTCCTGCCCGTAGTAGTACTGTTCCAGTTCCCCCGAACAAAGGCCGACAAGCTCATGGCTCAAATAGTGTATCCACCTGTCTTCGTCCTTTACCGAAAGCTCATGCTTCCGGCACCAGTAATCGGGCTGCACCGGGTACTGATCCTCTTTGTCGTAGAAATATTTATAATCATGAACGGCCACCTTCAGATCATGCCGGGGTATGCCCCTTTCCAGAATGATCCTGGCAAGATGATTGATGGTCCTGCCCGAATCGAAAATGTCGTCCACAAGAAGCACCTTGTCCCCTATGCGAAGGTAATCGGGCGCATAGGTCCAGCCTTCCACTTTGACTTCTTCCGATTTCCGGACGCCAAGATAGGATCTGGCGACTACCGCGGCGTAGTAAACGGGACGGCCGCTTTTTCTTAACGCCTTGAAATATTCGCTTATCACATTGCCCAGATAAGCGCCGCCCCGCAGGGACACGTAGATCACGTCGGGGATAAAATCATCATGGCAGATCCGGTGCGCCAGTTTCAGGGCGTTATTGCGGACCGTATCATAGGGAAGGAACTCCTTCTTCATGCTCTTACTGTAACACAAAAACGGAAAAACAACAACAACGCGGAAACAACAACAAAAAGGCGCGCCGCCCTTATTTCCTGTTTCTCCCGGTTTTTCCGGTCGGACGCAAAAAACCGAAAAGGCATCCGCAGAAGCCGCCCGCAATATGGGCGAATTCGGAAATGTGGTTTGAGTTGAATGAACTA
>JAIROE010000336.1 GCA_031257715.1 Treponema sp.
TACACGTTGGCCTTGTCCCGAAGGCCGACCACGTCCAGGTAATGATACGCGATTTCTTCGGCATCCGCTTTGGACTTTTTTTGAAGCTTTACCGGGGCAAGGGTGATGTTTTTCAGAACCGTCATGTGGGGGTACAGGTTGAACTGCTGGAAAACCATCGCGCAGTAAGAACGGACCATCATCACTTTGTTTTTATGAACCAGCCGTATGTCGTTGAGGTACACTTCGCCGTAACTTGGCTCCTCAAGGCCGTTGATACAGCGTATCAGCGTGCTTTTTCCCGATCCCGAAGGCCCGATAATAACCACTTTTTCCCCTTCTTTGACGTTGAGGTAGATGTTTTTCAGAACTTCGAGGTTTCCAAAGCTTTTACAGACATTGTTCAACCGGATCATACTCTTTCCTTTTTCCGGAACGTATTCCACATTCTGTTGTCCGGGCCGCCGGACTTGAGGGTATAAATATACGGAAAAATGTAAATTTATGCAAGAGGCGGCCGGCAACAGGCCAGGCGAGGGTGAAGGCCGAGCGAGTGCCCGCAGAGGGGTGCTTACCCGTTTTCCCCCGTCAACAGCCCGAAGCAGATTTAACGCTGCTTTCCTCAGTATGTTCAGGTTTTTCGGCGAGTTGTCTTTTCTCGCCCGGCATCCGTCTTCCTTAAAGTTCGCATCAAGCATCCAATGCAGTCCGTTCTCTATTCCCCAATGCCCCCGAATATCCTTCCCGAACCCTTCTGCGGGTATATCCTTATTGCTGATCAGGTCTAACAACTCGGGAGTCGGATCTATCGCCTCGTAGTAAAGTCAGCGCCTGCTGAACTGCGCCCTGTACAATTCCGCGTACATGCCGCCGCGCCGCAACAGTTCTTCATGGGTCCCCTGTTCGCGGATTCCTTCGTCGTCGATAACGGCTATCGAGGCGGCGCCCCGGATTGTGGAAAGCCTGTGGGCGATAATCAGGGTTGTACGCCCTTTGGAGAGTTCTTCCAGCGCGGCCTGAATTTTTTGTTCGGTGGCGCTGTCGAGGGACGAGGTCGCCTCGTCGAGGATCAGAATCGGCGGGTTTTTCAGGAATATCCGGGCGATGGAAATACGCTGTTTCTGCCCGCCTGAAAGTTTTATCCCCCGTTCACCGACAAGACTTTCGTAGCCGTCGGGGAGTTTTACAATGTCGTCGTGGATTTCGGCGCGCCGGGCCGCTTCGACGATCTCTTTTCCGGTGGCGTCGGGTCTGCCGTAGGCTATGTTTTCCCGCACCGTGCCGGCAAACAGAAAAACGTCCTGCTGTACTATGCCGATGTTTTTCCTCAGGGATTGCAGGGTTATATCCCTGATGTCCGTTCCGTCGATCGTAACCGAGCCCTCACGGATTTCGTAAAACCGGGGAAGCAGGTGGCAAAGCGTCGTTTTGCCGCCTCCTGAAGGCCCGACGAGGGCAAGGGTGTCCCCGGCGCCGATCCGCAGGTTGATATGTTCCAGTACCGTAACATCGCCGTTATACGAAAAAGTTACGTCCCTGTATTCAATGTTTCCCCGTACCCGGCCAAGCTCCGCCGCTCCCGGCCTGTCCCTGATGTCCGGTTCTGCCCGCATCAGCTCCACAAAACGGCTGAAGCCTGCCATGCCGGTTGTGTACTGTTCCACAAAGTTCGCCAGCCGCCTGATGGGCTGGAGCGTCGCCGACGCGAGAAGATTGCAGGTGATAAGTTCGGCAAGGTTCATACGGCCCGCCATAATAAGAAGGCCCCCGGCGGCAATGACGATGACGTTAAGTATGTGCAGAATAAATTCCAGCCGCGAATTGAAGTTTGCCATGGATTTGTAGTAGCTTTTTTTGGCGCCGATAAAGTGCTCGTTGCCTCCGCGGAATTTCTGTTTTTCGTAGCTTTCGTTGGTAAAGGCCTTCGCCACCCTGGCGCCGGAAATGCTCGACTCAAGCGACGCGTTGATCTCGGCGGTTTTTTCTTTCACCTGCCGGGAAGCGCCCATCATCCGCTTTCGTGATTTCATCGTATGAACTATCAACAACGGCGCGACAAGCAGAAAGATCAGCGCCATTTCCCAGCGCATAAAAAGAAGGATGATAAACGATCCGGCAAGGGTTAGAAACGAGATAAACAGATCTTCGGGGCCGTGGTGGGCAAGCTCGGTTACCTCAAACAGATCATTGGTTACCCTGCTCATAATGTGGCCGGTACGGTGGTTGTCGTAAAACGAAAACGGCAGCGTCTGAAGGTGGTTAAAGAGATCGCGCCTCATGTCGGCTTCGATATAGGCTCCCACGGTGTGACCCCAATAGGTGACAAACCATGAAAAGACCATCCGCAGAACGTGAATGCTTATCATCAGAATCACCATGACAACGAAAAAGCGGAGTTTTCCCGAAGCTTCCGTTTCCAGTGTGCGGAAAAAGCCGCCGTCCCAGCGCAGGGGGACAAGGCCGTCAATGCTGTAGCGGGTCATCAGCGGAAACGCCAGGTCCGCCCAGGCGATAAGCGAGGCGCAGAACATGTCCGCGACGAACAGTTTCCGGTGGGGTCTGTAGTACGAGGCGAAGATGCGCAGCGGGGAACGGCGAAAGTCAGGCATAGCCTTATTTGGTCTTCATTACCTCGACGCCGTCCCAGTTTTCAGGCGGCGGATTTACCGCGTAGTCGCGGCATCGTGCAAGCAGGCTTTCCGCGTTATAGTCGCCGGGAATCAGCGCGCGGGCCTGCTCAAATTTGGCCGCCGCTTCGGTGAAGGCCCGTTTCGGGAAGTAGAGTTCCATGGCCTCGTCGTGAAGGGCCCAGGCCCTTTTTTCCTCCTCGCCGATCTCCTGTTTTACCGTATAGATTTTGACTCCCAGCTTCTTGCCCTTTACCTTTACATTGTCCAGATGACGGTAGTGCAGTCCCGCCCCGGCGTCTATCCGGTGCAGTTCCCCGTAGAGGTTTTCGGTGATGAGCAGTTCCGAGTGGTAGGTTTTGGTAAGCCCCTCCATGCGGGAAGCGAGGTTGACGTTGTCTCCGATGACCGAATAATCCCGCTTCTGCTCCCCCCCGAGGTTGCCCACGGTTACTTCCCCGTAGTTGATCCCTATGCCGATCTTAAAAAGCACCTTCCCCCGCCGGGCCTGTTCCTCGTTGAAGACCCTGAGACCCTCAAGCATCTCCAGGGCGGAGAGTACCGCCTGGAGGGCGTCATCCTCGTGTTTTACCGGGGCCCCCCATAGGGCCATGATAGCGTCGCCGATATACTTGTCTACAATGCCCCGCCTCCGGTAGATGATGTCCACCTGGGGGGAAAAGTAGCGGTTGAGGGCTTCCACCAGATCACTGGGGTTTCCCATGGCTTCCGCAATGGTAGTAAAACTGCGGATATCAGAAAAAAGGATGGCCAGGTCCATGTTCTTTGGAGGCAGCATGTGTTCAGGATTTTTAAAGGATTCGTCAATCACGTCGGTGGGGACATACTTCTGGAATATCTGGCGTATCCGCTGTTCCTTCTTTCCCGCCAGGACTGCGTCAAAGGCGTAATGTTTTATCTGCCCGTAGGCCTTTTCCAGTTCCGTGAGCATGAGGTTAAAGGTATGGGCGAGTTTCCCCGTCTCGTCCTGATATTCCACTTCCACCCGGGAAGAAAGCTCCCCGCCGGCGATGATCCCGTTCATGGTTTTTATGATCCGTCCAAGGGGGTTCGTGAGGCGTCCGGAAAAGATGATAAGCAGAATTACGGCAGCAAGGGAAGCGGCGGAAAGAACCGCGATGGTCTGAAAGCGGATCCGTTCGGCGTCATGGTAGAAGGCGGAACTTTCTTCGGAACAGAGGATATACCACCGGAAGGGGGTAAAGTAAAAGGCCCTGAAGACCCGGCTCTTCCCCCCCAGGGAAGCCTGGAGCATCCCCTGGGTTTCTTCCTCCAGCATGGCGGTAAGGCGGACCCTTTCTTCCGGTGAAATCTCCAGGGGCCCGGTGGTCATTTCTATATCTCCTCCGGGGCCTATGGCGAAGATGCGTTCCGTATCGCTCAGGATGATGCTTTCCGCGTAGCTCCGTACCGCTGCTCTGGCCGCTTCGATCATGTCGGGCCGTCCGGCATAGTCATTTTCCAGCAGCAGGTCCCACTGACT
>JAIROE010000338.1 GCA_031257715.1 Treponema sp.
TGCGGTCAGTGGTTTATTTTCTGGAATCGTGTAGTAAGTAAACGTATATGGGTCTAATACCCCGCTGCTTGCGGCGGCGCTTTGTGAAGGACGGGTTTGAGAGAGCCCGGGAGGGGAAAGCGCGGGGACACCGGCCCCGAGCCCTGACGGGAGCAGACCAGGCGCGGCTTGTCGCCCTGGCCCGCGGGCCGCCCTTTTCCCGCCGCCCGGTTTTATGGTATGATGGGGCCGTTACTTATCCGGAGGTTAAACGTCATGAAAACAAACAAAGCCCCTGTGTTTTTGGCTTTCTTCCTCATTCCCCTTGCCCTGCTCAGCGCGGGCCCGTCGAAAGAAAATACCGGAAAACAATTCACCCTCTTTACCTGGACCGACATGTTCCCGCAGGAGATCCTTGACGGGTTTGAAAAGGAAACAGGATACAGGATCAATTACGTGAATTTCGATTACGACGAGACCATGCTCACGAGGCTTGCGGCGGCGAAGGGAGGCGGCTACGATCTTGTCATCGCCGACGATTACATCATAGAAACGGCCATTGCCGAAGGCCTTGTACAAAAGCTCGACAAGACGCGGCTTCCCAACTACCGCGGCATCAATCCCATTTACCAGAAACAGTTCTACGATCCCCGCGATGAATACACCGTTCCCTACGGCGCGGGGGTGCAGACCATCGTATACGATCCGGCCAGGGTGAAGACAGACATCACGGGTTACGGCGATCTGTGGGACAGTTCCCTCGCCGGGAATGTGGGGATCATAGAAAACTACCGGGTAATCAACGGCATGGCGCTCAAGACCCTGGGCAAAAGCTACAATACCGAAAACACCGCCGACATCAGGAGCGCCGGGGAAAGGCTCCTTGCGCTGGCGCCCAACATCCGCCTTATCCGCGACGACAACCTCCAGGACGAGCTTGTTTCCGGGGAGATAGGCGCCGCGGTAATGTACACCTCCCAGGTAACCCAGGCGAAAATGGCGCGGCCGGATCTCCGCATCGTCTTCCCCAGGGAAGGCATCGGCTTCGGCATCATGGCGGGCTTCATCCCGAAAGAGGCGCCGAATCCCGGCGCCGCCTACGCCTTCCTCAATTACATCATGGACGGGAAGCGGGGGGCGGAATGTTTTGAATACCTGGGCTATTACAGCACCTACAGCGCCTCGGATCCCCTCATATCGGCGGAGTACCGGGAATTCCTTACCCTCCCTGAAGGCTTTAACGTCAACATGGAAATGATACAAAACATCGGCGCCGAAGCCGACGAGGTCCATTCGCTCATCTGGACCGCCTTCAAGGACGCGGCCGGCAGAAATTAGCGCACACCCGCAAACCCCGGCCAGGTTTCCGGATGCACACTAATCCCCCAGAATGCGGAGGGCGTTTCCCGACAGGATCAGTTCCCGCTCGTCTTCCCCAAGATCAAGGGCGTTAAATTCTTCAAGACAGGCGGCGGGGTCCCACATGGGATAATCGGAGCCGAAGAGAATGCGCTGTGCGCCGTAGATCCGTATCAACTCGCGGGCCCTTTGCCGGCCGATGTAGGGGATGGAGCTTGAGACGTCAAGGTAACAGGATCTGTTCCTGAAGTATTCCAGGGCAAGATCGTGAAGCGACCAGCCGCCGAAGTGGGCCGCCACGGCGGTCAACCGGGGAAAGGCGTCAAGCACGCGGGCAAGCCGCGCGGGATGCGAATAGTCGTAGCGGTAATCGCCGGTATGAAAAACGGCGATCATGCGGCCTTCTTCAAGCATGGCGTACATATCCATCATCTTTTTGTCGTCTATGTTGAATTTCTGCATGTCAGGATGCAGCTTGATCCCCTTAAGGCCCAGAGCCGCGATGCGCCCGATTTCGCGGGCGGGATCTTCCATGTCCCGGTGCAGCGTCCCAAGGCCCGTAAAGGAGGGGATCTTTCCCTTCCGCTCCTGTACGGCGGAAACGATGTAATCGTTGATGGCGGAAACCTGCGCCGGGACGGCGGCGGCCGAAAAGACGACGAAGCGGTCTATGCCCCCCTTCCGCCCGCTTGCGGCAAGACCCTCCACCGTTCCGTCGCAGGCCATGGGAATGCGGTAAAATTCCCCGATACTTTCCACCGCCCTGGCCGCTATCTTGCCGGGGTAGATATGCGAATGAAAATCAATAACCATAAACGCAGTATACAGATTGAACCGGCGGCTTACAACCGGCGCTTTTTGATGTATAATAAGGCCATGAACATGCAGTACCGCGCCGTGGGAAAGACAGGGATCAGGGCCAGCGTCATAGGGCTTGGCGAAGAAGGGCTCGCCAAAAACCCGTATCCGGCTATGGAAGGGATCATACACGCCGCCATGGACGCGGGAGTCAACATCATCGACTGTTTCATGCCGGGAAAGGAAATCCGCACAAACATAGGAAAGGCGATACGGGGCAGGCGCGGCAGGGTCCTTTTGCAGGGGCACATAGGCTCAACGGACATACACGAACAGAACGACGTGAGCCGGGATCCGGCCGTCTGCAAAAAATATTTTGAAAGCCTCCTTGCCGATCTGGGAACGGACTACATTGATTTCGGCATGTTCTTTTTTGTCGATACCCCCGGCGATTACAGGAGCGTATTCGAGGGGGAACTGCTCGAATACGCCCGGGACCTCAAGAAACGGGGAATCATCCGGGCCATCGGGGCAAGCTGCCACAACAGCGTCACAGGCAGGCGCATCGTGGAATCGGGCTGTGTTGACCTCATCATGTTCAGCGTCAATCCGGTTTTCGACATGACGCCGCCCGACTCGGACATCTACGAGCTTCTTGACGACGAAAAACTGAAAAACGGGTTCAGTTTCAAAATTGAGGAAAGCCGGGCCGCGCTCTACCGGATCTGCGCGGAAAAAGAAGTGGGCATTACCGTGATGAAGACCTTCTGCGCGGGCAAGCTCCTTTCCGCGGAGTTTACCCCCTTCAGCGCCCCCATGAGCGCGGCCCAGTGCATACACTACGCCCTTACAAGGCCCGCGGTGGTAAGCGTCCTTCCGGGCTGTCAAAGCAGGGAAGAGCTTTTCCAGGCGCTTTCCTACCTTGACATGAGCGAAGAAGAAAAGGACTACAGCGGCATAATCGGAACTTATCAGGGCGGCTTTAAGGGGAACTGCATGTACTGCAACCACTGCCTCCCCTGCCCCGTTTCCATAGATGTCGCGGCGGTCACCAAATACCTCGATATTGCCGCCCTGCACAAAGACGCCGTCCCGCCCTCCGCCGCTCAGCATTACCTTGCCCTTGAAAAACACGGCTCCGACTGCGTTTCCTGCGGAAGCTGCGAAAAGCGCTGCCCGTTCTCCGTGCCGGTCATCAAAAACATGAAAAAAGCCGCGGCGCTTTTCGGCGCATAAAGGCTGCCCCCCCCGCCAACGCGCCTGTTAAACGGCT
>JAIROE010000039.1 GCA_031257715.1 Treponema sp.
TGTCTCAAATCCGCTTCCCTACGCCGCCTTTGCCGATGCGTTCTGGATAGGCGAAGCGGAAGCGGGTTTTTTTGAGTTGGCGGAGGAACTGCTTGAACTGAAAAAAAGGGGGGAGGGGAGGGGAGCCCTTTTTGAAAAAACGGCCGCTCATCCTTCGGTCTGGGTGAAGGGAAAGAAGAAGGCTTTCCGCGCCGTTGACGCCGCCTTCGCTTCCCGGCCGCCCCTTCCCGCCGTTTTCCCCGTACCGGGCATGAGGGTAGTACAGCAGCACGGCGCGGTGGAGATCATGCGGGGATGTCCGAACGGGTGCCGTTTCTGCCATGCGGGTTTCTGGTACAGGCCCATGCGGCAAAAGCCCCTTGATGTCATAATAAAGGAGGCGGAGGCTTTTATAGAAGAAGGCGGGTACCGCGAGATCAGCCTCTACTCGCTTTCAAGCGGGGATTACAGGCATATCGACGCGCTGGTTGCGTCTCTCGACCGGCGTTTTTCCGGCCGCCATATTTCTTTCCAGTTCCCTTCGCTTAAAATTTCAGGTTTTTCCCTTTCCCTTCTGGAAAAAATTTCCCGGGTGCGAAAAAGCGGCCTTACTTTCGCTGTTGAAACGCCAAAGGACCAATGGCAGTTTTCAATTAACAAGCGGGTTCCCCTTGAAAATGTGAGCGCTATTCTTTCCGGGGCGAAAAAGAACGGCTGGCGCGGGGCAAAATTTTATTTCATGGTGGGTCTTCCCCCGGCCGGAACCGATGAGGCGCCGTTCATAGTTGACTTTATTACCGGAATAGGCCGGCGTACCGGAACCCGCTGTACCGTTTCCCTGGGGATCTTCGTACCCAAGCCCCATACTCCCTATCAATGGGCGCCCCAGATGGACAGCGAAGAGGCCCTCCGCCGCTGTGAATACATACGGGCGCGCCTTTCGCCGCTTGGACACAAGGTGAACATGCCCGATCCCCTGACTTCTGTCCTCGAAGGCATCATCAGCCGGGGGGATGGGGATGCGGGACTCCTGATTGAAGAGGCCTTTCTCGGTGGCTGCCGTTTTGACGCCTGGAGCGAACATCTGCGGAAAGATATCTGGACGGAAATAATCCGCCGTCATGAGGGGCGTGTACGTACCTGGCTCCGGCCGGAAACGTCCGCGCATAACGGCGCCTTGAGCGGTGCTCCCGGTTCCAAACCGGAATTTCAGGCGGAACCCGCCTGGGGCTGCGTCGATTCGGGCGTGGAACCGGGTTATTTGGCCAATGAATGTTCAAGATCCGATGCCGGAGAATTAACCTCGGCATGTATGAATAATTGTCCACATAATTGCGGAATATGCGGTAAAACACAGGAGATTGTAGAAAATATCATACAGGATGATAATTTTTATCATGAAAAACAGCCCGGGGCGGCCAAAGGGCGGCTTTCGCCGGGCGGAAAAAGCGATCCCGACACGTCAAGAATAGTTTTTATTTACGAAAAAACCGGAACATCCGTTTTTCATTCGCACCTTGATATGATAGAAATTTTTTCAATGGCCCTTATCAGAGCCCGTGTTCCCGTCGTATTTACGGCGGGGTTCAATCCCATTCAGAAAATCGAATTTGTCTCGCCGCTGTCCGTCGGTATAGCGGCCCTTAACGAAGTCGCCGCCATAGACACCGAATATTTTTACCGGGCGGAAGACTTTGCCGCGGACATGAACGCTGTTTTTCCCGCGGGCATACGAATCAACGCGGCGCGGAATTACCTCATACGAAGCGGTGAGAAAAAACATTCGCTTTCATCGCTTCACTGGGGCGGCGCTTACCGAAAGCGGGGACGCGCCTGTAACGACGAAGTAAAAGTCTCCGATGAAAAAAAATACCGTGCCGCCGCCGTATTGGAAGGACTCTCCAATCTTGGTCTGACCCGTACGGCGGTATTTGCCCGCGATATTCATGACGGCGGCAAGGCTTCGTATTTCGATGTTTACAGCGCCCTGTACGGGGAAGAACATGCGCCGTAGTGTTATGCCGGAAACATTGTACGGCACAGGACTGCGCATGTTGTCATTCCTTCGTTTTAGTGGTAGGAATAGTGGGTATGGGCAATACACTGAAATACGGTATCATAGGCTGCGGCGGCATTGCCAACGCCAAACATTTACCGTCGCTGAAGAAGATCCCCGGTGTTGAAATAATCGCCTTTTGCGACATTATCCGGGAACGGGCCGAAAAGGCAAACAGAGAGTACTCGGGAGGGAAGGGGAAGGTCTTTGTCTCCTGGCGGGAACTCATCAGGGAAGATCTTGACGCGGTCTGCGTGCTGACGCCGAACAATACCCACGCGGAAATCTCCATTGCCGCGCTCAAGGCGGGCAAGCATGTGATGTGCGAAAAACCGATGGCCAAAACATACCGGGAAGCGCAGGATATGCTGGCCGCCCGGGACTCCGGCGGAAAACTCCTCACCATAGGCTACCAGAGCCGCTTCAGGCCGGACAGTCTCTTTCTCAAGACTGAATGCGAAAAGGGAACCCTTGGTGAAATCTACTTCGCCAGAGCCGTCGCCCTGAGGCACAGGGCCGTTCCCACCTGGGGTGTATTCCTCGATGAGGAAAAACAGGGCGGCGGTCCCCTTATCGACATCGGAACCCATGCGCTGGATCTTACCCTGTTCATGATGAATAATTACGAGCCGCTCTACGCGGCGGGAACGGTTTATCATAAACTCAACAGGGATAAAAATACCGGGAACGCCTGGGGCGACTGGGATACGAAAAAATTCACCGTTGAGGATTCCGCTTTCGGCTTCATCGTCATGAAGAACGGCGCCACGATCATGCTGCAGTCAAGCTGGGCCCTCAACACCGCCGAAGTGAGGGAAGGGGTCACGTCCCTTTGCGGTACCAAAGGCGGCGCGGATATGCCCCGGCAGGGAGAGCTTGTCCTCAACGGTGTCAGGAACGGCCGGCAGTATATGCTGACCCCGTCTTTTAAGGCCGGAGGCGTCGATTTTTACGGCGGCAGCAATGAAACGGAAAGCGATCTTGAGGCGCGGTGTTTCGCAAAAGCCATACGCGGCAAGGGCGCCCTTTATGTACGGCCCGAGGAAGCGGCGGTTGTTACGATGATCCTTGAAGGCATTTACGATTCCGCCAAAACGGGAAAACCGCATTATTTTAACGGGAGGTAGAATATGGGAAACGGCACAATCAGGGTGACGGTCTGGAATGAATATCTTGATGAACAGAAACGGCCCGCGGTCGCTTCCGTATATCC
>JAIROE010000245.1 GCA_031257715.1 Treponema sp.
CATGATTGAATCGATGAGGCAGAGATCGATGGGCCGCCCGGCCGCGGCGGCCTCCCGCAGCAGGGCAAGGGCCTCCTCGCCGGAGGCGGCGCTTTCAACGCCGGCGTACCCCATATGCAAAAGACAGGCGCCCATGACGCGGCTGGGCTCGGCCCTGTCGTCGGCAATAAGGATCCGGTATTCCTTTTTCGAGGGAACGGGGAGAAGGGGTTCGGGAACGCGGGCGGAACGCTCAAGGGATACGGTAAAACGGAACACCGAACCCCCGCCTTCGTTGGGAACCATTTCGATGCGGCCGCCCATGAGTTCCACAAGGCTGCGCGATATGGCAAGCCCAAGGCCCGTACCGCCGAAACGGCGGGTGGTGGAGGCGTCGGCCTGCATGAAGGTTCCAAAAAGGCGGTTCCGCGTATTCTCATCTATCCCTATGCCCGTATCGGCCACGGAAACGGTAACCGCCCGCGGGGCGCCCTCCACAGCCTTTTGCCCCCCCGCCGCAAGCCGCACGGAGATGGTCACCCCGCCTTCTTTTGTAAACTTCACGGCGTTTTTCGACAGGTTGATCACTATCTGGCGGAATTTATTCGGATCGCCCCTGACCATAACGGCGGCCTCCGGGGGAATGTCCACGACAATTTCCAGCCCCTTCCTGTGGGCTTCAATGGAAATCATCTCGACCGCCTGGGTGACGGTTTCCTCCAGATCAAAATCGGTATGTTCAAGCTCCATCTTTCCCGCGTCTATCTTGGAATAATCGAGGATGTCGTTTATCAGGGAAAGGAGTACCTCGGCCGAAAATTTGATCTGGCCGGAATATTCGGCCTGTTCCCGATCCAGGCTGGTATCCTCAAGGAGTTCGGTCATGCCTATGACGGTCTGAATGGGCGTGCGTATTTCATGGCTCATGTTGGCAAGAAACCGGCTCTTTGCCTCCGCGGCCTTCTCGGCCGTTTCCCTCCCGGCAAGGAGCCGCTGCTCCTCTTCCCGCGCCCCGGTTTCATCCTCGATGGAAAAACCGATAAAGGGGCCCACGATCCCCTCCGCCGCGCCTTCGATCTCCTTCATAATCCACGCGCGAACCTTGAACCGGTGAGGCGCGCTCTCGCCGCGGACCGGCGTTTCAAAAACCATTTCACTGCCGCCGCCATCGAGGAGCCGGGAAAAGAACGCGTCGAAGCGGGACTCGTCACGGAGATCCAGGAATTCACGCAGGGCGAAAGGCCCCCTGAAACGGGAAGGCTCCCCTCCGGCAAGGGAGGAAAGCAGCCGGGAAAATTCCCCGTTGGCGGCAAGAACATTCCCCTTCGCGCCTGTGATCACCATGGCGACTGCGGATTCCGTGAAGAAACGGTAAAATGGACTTGAATACCGCTTTGTTTCCATACGCTAAAAATTCGGCTTGAGAATTTCCATGGCCTTCCTGAAAATGTCGTCGGGTTTAAGGGGTTTTGTCAAATAGCTCTTGATCCCCATCTGAAAGGCCCGAATCACCGTATCCCGCCGGGTAACCGCCGACAGTACGATCACGGGCGGATGCAGGTCCAGGCTGCGCAGGGAATCAAGCACCGCGAAACCGTCCACAACGGGCATCATGAGATCGAGGAACACCAAATCGAAGTGCTCCTTTTTCTTTACGGCGGCAAGATAATCGCCGCCGTCGGCAAAAGTCAGGACCGTCGCGCCGCTTTTGCTGAAGATATTTTTAACCAGTTCCTGAATGACAAAATCGTCATCCACCATGGCGATCCTCAGATTCTGCACCGATTCGCGCATCGCCTCAATGTCAAACTTTTTGGGGCCGCTTTCCGCGTCAAAGCGGAGGGTCACCGATTCCTCCGTCGAGGTGTCCTTTCCCGCCGACAGCACCCGGTCGCTTATGATCTCCGCCTTCTTTTCGGCATAGCTCATGGCATTGTCCAGCTCCGCAAGGAGGCCGTCCATGGCGTACTGCAAATTGGAAACCACCTCGATTTCCGAATATTCCTTCTGCCCCTCGACAAACTGCCGGGCAAAATCATCGCGGGTAAGCAGGCGGATAAAACGCCGCTTTGCCTTTGAAGCCTGCAGCACCGTATCCAGCAGCTTCTTCATGTTCGGCCCGTCGGCAAAACCCAGCTTCATGTCGCTTATCATCACGATGATCTTGGGAACGTGAATGCCGTAAAGCTCAATAAGCTCCATTATCCTGAAACGAAGCAGATCCAGCTTGTCGCGGTTAAGCCCCCGCGCTATTTCCGCGAAGATGATATCGTCGTTGACATGCACCTCCACAATGCCGGGGCTTTCGTCCATGGCAAAGGACACCCCGAGTATCTCCCCCAGCGTGGCAAAAAAGGCGTCCATCTTGACCGGTTTGGTAAAAACTTTTTTGACGTTATAGGGGACAAGCTCAAGGATCTTCTTTTGATCGATGCGCTGCGCAAGGACGATGACCGGAATCTTTGCCGTATTGGGATTGGTCTTCTTCTGCTGGAGCACCTCCATGCAGCCCTGCCGGCTCAGATGGTAATCGAGAATAACAAGATCGGGGATCATGCTCCGCATCTTCGAAATACCATCCAGGGCGTTTACCGCAACGCCCACCTCTATTTCGTTTTCCGAAAGTTTTATCCGCAGGTATTCACGGAACAGCGGGACCTCATCAATGACAAGTATTTGTTTCATGCGGGATCTTCCATCTGTCTCCATTGTACGGGCGTACCGCCTCTCCGTCAATGCCGGGGGGCCCGGCCTCAGAGCGCGCCGTTCTGCCGTTGCCTTTCCCCCCGCGCGCGATGTATACTGTCCGCGATGAAGTCATCCCTGAAATTGGGGGCCCTCCTTCTGGGCTTTGCCGCGCTCTTTTCCTCGTGCGGGGCGGACAGAACAACGGCCCCCGTCCCGGCGGACGCCGGGGTTT
>JAIROE010000112.1 GCA_031257715.1 Treponema sp.
CCTTGGTGTCCACCATATCAGTATGCCCCATTCCGGCCCCTTGCGGGAAGGGGATTTCCGGTCTACTATAGGCCCATGACCGAATTTGTCCACCTCCACGTCCATTCCGATTTTTCCCTGCTCGACGGCGCCGCCCCGGTAAAGGGACTCGCCGCCAAGGCCCGTTCCCTGGGGATGAAGCACCTGGCCATTACCGACCACGGCAACATGTTCGGGGTTCTGGATTTCATGTACGCCTGCATGGGCGACGAAGATCATCCCGTCGCCCCGGAAAATCAGGTTCATCCCATTATCGGCTGCGAATTCTACATGGCGCCGGGCTCCCGGTTCGACAAGAAGGGATCGGAAAATGAAAACAAATATTTTCACCTTATCCTTTTGGCGGCCTCAAGGGAGGGCTACCTCAACCTGCTCAAACTTTCCTCCCTTGCCTATACCGAAGGTTTTTACTACAAGCCCCGCATTGATGAAGAGCTTCTTGTCAAATACCATTCGGGACTGATCTGCCTTTCGGCCTGCATTGCCGGAGAAATCCCCACTCTCATACGGCGGGGCAAAACGGACGAAGCCGAAGCAAAGGCGCGGTGGTTCAGGGATCTCATGGGCGGCGACAATTTCTACCTTGAAATAATGGATCACGGCCTTGAGGATCAGCGTATTGTCAACGCGGCGCTCGTCGAGATGTCGCGGCGTACCGGCATACCCCTTGCCGCCACCAACGACATCCACTTCATAGAAAAAACGGACGCCGCCGCGCAGGACGCGCTCCTGTGCATTTCCACCAACAAAAAGCGCTCCGACGAAAATCGCCTGCGTTACACGGGGAACGAATACTTCAAATCGGGCGATGAAATGGCCGCCGTCTTCCCCGATGTCCCCGAAGCCCTGAGCAACACCGTCCGCATCGCGGAACGCTGCATCACCGACATCCCCAGTCCGGGCCCCCTGCTTCCGGACTTCGAGATTCCCGCCGGCTTCAGCAACGCCGACGAATACCTGCGGCATATCGCGGTAAAGGGCCTTGCCGAACGCTACCCGTCCATGCCGGCGGAAGTAAAGGAAAGGGCCGAATACGAGCTGGACGTGATCATACGGATGGGCTTCACCGGCTACTTCCTCATCGTCGCGGATTTTATCAACTGGGCGAAAGACCGGGGCATACCGGTAGGGCCCGGCCGGGGCTCCGGGGCGGGCTCCATCGTCGCCTACGCCCTCAAAATCACCGACATCGATCCCCTTCAATACAGCCTCCTCTTTGAGCGCTTCCTCAATCCCGAACGCAATACCATGCCGGACTTCGACGTGGACTTCTGCAACGAAAGGCGCGAAGAAGTGATAGACTACGTGATGAAAAAATACGGCAAGGACCGGGTGGGACAGATCATCACCTTTGGAACACTGGGGGCAAAACAGGTCCTCAAGGATGTTGCCCGCGTGCTGGACATTCCCCTTGCCGAATCGGTGGCGATAGCCAACCTCATTCCCAAGGATCCCAAAATTACCCTGGAAAAAGCCTTCAACCCCGATCCCGAAGATCCCAGATACGCGGACCTCAGACTCAACGCGCAGAAACTCCGTGAGGCGGAAGGGAATCCGAAATATCAGGAACTCTTTGACCTTGCCCGCAAACTGGAAGGCAAGAAACGGCACGCAAGCCTTCACGCCGCCGGCGTCGTCATAGGAAAGACGGCGCTTGTCAATTATGTCCCCCTCTACCGCGACCCCAAGACCGGCGGCATAGCCACCCAGTTTACCATGGGCCTCCTGGAAAGGCAGGGCCTTGTCAAAATGGATTTTCTGGGACTCAAAACCCTTGACCTCATTAAAAACACCGAAGACATCATACGGCAGCGGGGGGGCGATTACGCCGCTTTCAGCGTCGCCGGCGTGGACGAACACGACGAAAAAGCCTACAAGATTCTTGCCGAGGGAAGAAACGAAGGGATCTTCCAGTTTGAAAAAACGTGGTGGAAAGATTACCTCAGACAGTCACAGCCTTCCAGCATAGGAGAACTCACCGCCCTTACAAGCCTGGGAAGACCGGGCCCCATGAAATACATCCCCCAGTACATCACGTCAAAATGGGACCCCCGCGCCATACACTACCCCGACCCCTGCCTGGAAGACATTCTCAGGGAAACCTACGGCGTCATTGTCTATCAGGAACAGGTCATGCAGGTTGCCCAGCGTATAGCGGGATACACCCCCGGACAGGCGGATCTTCTGCGCCGGGCCATGGGAAAAAAGAAAAAGGAAATAATCGAAAAGGAAAAAGGCCCCTTTATCAGGGGAGCGGTGAAACAGGGCTTTTCACATGCCGACGCCGAGCGGATCTACGACATCCTTGCCCCCTTTGCCGGCTACGGGTTCAACAAAAGCCATGCCGCCGCCTATTCCCTCCTGTCGTTCAGAACCGCCTGGCTCAAAGCCCACTTCCCCGCGGAATTCATGGCGGCGAACCTTTCCAACGAAATAAACAGCCCCGACAAGGACAAGCTCTCCGAATATATAGCCGTCACGCAGGATATGGGCATTCCCATAGACCCCCCCGACGTGAACAGGTCTGACCGCCTCTTTACCGTCGTCGACGGCCGCATCGTCTACGGCCTCAAGGCAATCAAGGGAATAGGCGACAAGCCCGCCGAAGAAATCATCGCCTGCCGCAAAACAGGGCCCTACCGTGATTTTATGGATTTTCTTGACCGCATAAACATACACACAGTAGGCAAGAAAGTCGTGGAACTCCTCATACAGACCGGGGCCTTCGATACCTTCGGCCAAACCCGCCAGACACTGATAAAAAACTTCGAGGCGGCCGTTGAATATTCGATCAAGAAAAAAGCCGACCGGGAACTGGGTCAGTCAAGCCTCTTTGAGGATCTGGGGGAAAAAACTTTCACCGATTTTGTGTTCAAAACCTGGCCCGAATATTCGCGGCAGGAGCGGCTCAACACCGAAAAGGCCCTCATCGGCTTTTACATTTCCGGCCATCCCCTTGACGATTACCGCGAGGCGTGGGAACAGCTTGTCACGCTGGATCTGGCAAGCCCCCTCACCGCGGACAAGAAAACCTACACCCTCATCGGCACGCTCAAATCCCTGGGCCGCCCCTTTTGCGACAAAAAGGGAAACGAGATGTGCTTTGGAACACTGGCGGATTACCGGGGCGAAATCAGCATCAAATTCTTCCCCGAAACCTGGAAACAGTACCGCGACGAACTGCGCCTGGTGGCCAATGAGGAAGGCGAAGAGGGGATCATCGGGATACGGGGAAGGATCGACCCGTACCGCAAAGAAGGACAAAACCAGGCGAACTTCATCGTCAACGAACTCATCGATCTTGACAAGGCCGCCCAGAACGCGAAACGGCTTGCCGCGCGGAACGGGGCCCGCCCCGAAACGCCCGCCGCGCCCGCCCCCGAAACGCTCCCCGCCGCCGTCCCCCTCCTCCGCGCCGTACACATCAGGCTGAAAGGCGGCGCGGCCGACAGCAGCGACGCTCTGTACCCCCTGCGGCGCTGCCTCTCGGAAAAACCCGGCCCCTGCGAAGTGATCATACACCTCCCCCTCCCCGAAGGCGAAACGGTGATACGCACCGCCACCCAAACGGCCGGCGCCGTCCTCACCGACCTGGACCGCCACGAAGCCGTAGCCGCTGCCTGGGGGGAATAAGGACGCAAAAACGGCGCGGCGTTGTTCGGGAGTCTGGTTTACTACCCCGCCGAAGCTCCGGTTCGCGTACCGCTCCGCCTTTAGAATACCCCATTCTTAACCAGGAATGACTTGTTCCCGGACGGGAACGGGCCGTTTCCGTTTGTAAGGGGTACGCTCTATATGGTGTAGCGATGGGGCTGAAAGAGGCAAAAACGGCTAAAACTACGCTATATATATGGGGGAAAGAGATAAGAACGCCGTACCGCTATTCACCTGGAGAACAACAGCCTCGCCCTTCAGGACGAGATTGTTAATTTTTTTGCCGGTTTGACATAGTTTTCATAAATTTTACGTGCGGGATATTGACAATTTTTTCAAATGTTGTTACTGTATCTTTATCTTTAATCCAATACGGAGGATCACATGAAGAAAATTCTTTTTCTTACCGTCCTTGTAGTGGCGCTTGTCCTGGTAGGATGCGCCAGTACGTCTCCCTGGGGTGTTACCGACAATTCTGTCGGCAGCAAGATTGGTGAGGCCACCCAGACCACTTGGTTTTGGGTTTTTACTACTGGCGATGCCGGCATTATCACTGCCGCCCAGAACGGCGGTGTCCAGAAGATCGGCGCGGTAGACATCCGGTTGGAGAATTACATTATCTTCAACACCACCACCACGGTGGTCGCCGGGGACTAATCACCCTGAAATTCGGGCGCATGGCAGGCCATGCGCCCGAATTTTTTGTATGCCAAGAAAAATCCTTTTTGCTGTTATAGTTGTCTGTTTGTCCGGTTGTGCGACTTTTCGGGGGGGGAGAGTTACGTCTGCTTCCCTGGGCGGCGGTAAATTATCTAAAACCCCGGTAAAAAATATCCCCCTTATGACATATCCTGCCCGGCCTCCCGCCCATTTTGTGTATTATATTATGGTTACCGGCTGGAAGGTACGGGGAGGATACCCCAAAGTCAGGGTAGATGTCACGTACATCGACGAGCCCGGAAAGCCGGCGGTTTTTAACGTGTCCCTCGTTCAACGAAAGGAGCCTCCCCGCAGTTTTGGCCCGGCTTTTATAAACGACGGCCTTTCTTCCTTTCCGCTTGAAGACATTTCCGTTCTTTTGGTAAATCCGGAGGATAATCTCCTTAGAATAACATCGAATATAAACAGTGACAATTTTGCAGCGCTTCTTGACGCGAAAAACATCTCATTGATCTTTACCCTTGACGGCCGCGAATACCAGGCTGTTCCTCCCCGGAAATTTTATCTGGCGCTGGATGAGGTACGAAAAGGGGCGGCCTATTTTAACTAAGTACGCCCGTCTCTTGCCGGCCTTTACGGCGGTTCTTGTTGTCCTCCTTTCCGCCTGTGCCGGCGAAAAGATTCCCCGGCAGACTTCTCTTTCCGGGCTGGGAATAAGCATCACCGTTCCTCCGGGGTTTGAGGCTTTGAGCCGGGAAACCATTGAAAAACTCGGGGAATCGGCCGATGTTGGTATCGTACCCTTTACCGTTCAACCCCGTTACGGTTTCAGAAACACCGAAAAAAAATCGTTTTTTATTGTTTCTTCCGCGATTCCCGATCCCGCAGACCCGCCCGCCGATCCTCTGGCCAGCCTGTATCTTTACCGGGAGAATTTTGAGGCGCAAATGGGGACCGGCATTGTTTCGGATGTGGAGATCGGCGACAACATGACCGTTTTGGTAATGAATGTCCTTCTGCCGCAGGAAGACGGCGATATGCTCCTTACACGGGGGCTCTATTACCTGGACACAGACGAATTTGTCCGGGCCGGTTCGGGACGGTACTTTATGCTGGATCTCTATCTGAATCAAAAAAACGAAACCCCGGGGGATATTGAGGGATACAGAAAGTTGATGTTTTCCATTACGGCGAACCCTTGACAAAAGAAACGGTTTCGGTATAGTATATGTATAAATATAGATTTTTATTTAAGGAGGGAAATATCACAATGAAACAATTTTTTGTTGTTTTGGTTGTGTGTTGTCTGACCGTTCAGGCTGTACATATTCAGGCGCAAACATCTGTCGTGGTGGTAAGCAAGTCACCTGATACTTTTGCCGGTCAAACGGTAAGTATCTTTATTGACGGCCAGAAAAAGCTGAGTATTTCGCAGAACAACACCAAGTTTGAAGTTGTAGTACCCGACGGGGATCATACGATTTATGCCGCACAGGGCCTGTTCAAAAGCAACACATTCAGCTTCAGCGCCAATTCGTCAAGGATAGAATTCCGTACCATTACCCAGGGACTGGGAATGAAGCTGAACAAGATAGGCGAAACTCCTTTGACGGCCGCTGATGCGGGACCGTCCAATTCGGGCCGTACCACCTCTGTTTCGCGCAGTTCATCGAGAAGTTCCGATATCGAGAGCGCCCTGAACAGAGCGGCGGAAGACCTGATGTCAGAGATGAAAGAAAATTCAACGGTTGCCGTCCTCGGCGTCTCTTCAAGGGATCGTGACATGAGGGAATTCGTGCTTGAAGAATTGGCTTATATTCTGGTGGATTCAGGCATGTTTAAGGTAGTTGACCGCAGAAGCCTTGATACCATACGTGATGAACAGAATTTTCAGCTTGGCGGGGAAGTGGACGACGGTTCG
>JAIROE010000178.1 GCA_031257715.1 Treponema sp.
CCGAAAAGATCGATGCGTCAAAATAAGAATTCTAACCGTAGCTAGAAATTCTCAAGAGCGGCAAGTGGTAACATAGAGGGGGGACCCTCCGGGGGGTTCCTGTATGTTACCAGCCGGCAGGCCCCCCGAAAGAACATTCAGGCGACTTTTCTCTTTGGTCTGAATGAAATTGGAATTGCTGGGCTGTTTCATGGACAGGTACTCCAAAAGCGGCTATTATATAATAGGGGATTTGAGCGCGATATGACCGGGGATTTTACCCATTTTGATTCACGGGGCAACGCCGTCATGGTGGATGTCTCCGCCAAAGACGTAACCGCCCGGACGGCCGCTGCCGCGGGGAACATTACCATGAGCGGTGAAACCCTCAGGGCCATCCAGGGGGGGACGGCGAAAAAAGGCGATGTACTGGGGGCGGCCCGGCTCGCGGGGATCATGGCGGCGAAAAAAACAGCGGATCTTATCCCCCTCTGCCATTCCCTCGGCTTCGACTCCTGCGGCATGGATTTTATCCTGTCGGAAGAGCGTCTGCAAATAGAGGCGGCCTGTACCGTAAAGCTTTCGGGAAAAACCGGGGCCGAAATGGAGGCCCTTACCGGCGTCTCCGTCGCGCTTTTAACCATCTACGACATGTGCAAATCCGTTGACCGGGCCATGGTGATAAGCGGAATATGCCTTGCCGAAAAATCGGGCGGCAAAAGCGGGCATTTTGTACGGACAGTATGATTGATTCCCTGGGCAGAACCATAGACTATCTGCGGATCTCAATTACCGACCGCTGCAACCTCCGCTGCGTTTACTGTACGCCCCGGACGGCCGTCCGCGTTTCCCGCGCCGAAATTCTTTCTTACGAAGAGATCCTCCGCATCGTACACATCATGGCGGAACTTGGCATACGAAAAATAAAAGTGACGGGCGGAGAACCGCTTCTGCGCCGGGGAGCCGCCGGTTTTATCGGAGCCCTCAAGCGTACCGGGGGAATTGAAAAGGTAACGATCACGTCCAACGGCATATTGCTGGATCAGCACTTGGGCGATCTGCTCCGCGCCGGCATAGACGGCATCAACCTCAGCCTTGACACCCTTGACGGTGAAACATTCCGGCGCATAAGCGGCATTTGTGAAGCGGGCGGGAGCGCCGATGCCGCCTTTTCAAACATACGCCGCTTTCTTGACCGCTCCGCACATCTGGACATACCGGTGAAGATCAACTGCGTCCCCATACGGGGAATCAACGACAGGGAACTTGCCGCCGTCGCGGGGCTGGCCAAAAGCGGCATCTTCGTCCGCTTCATCGAACGTATGCCCCTGGGCTGCGCCGCGGCCCATGAGGGGTTAAGCGAAAGGGAAGTCTTCTCCATTCTGGAAACCGCATACGGACCTCTTGAACCCTTTTTGGAAAAGCCGGGAAACGGCCCCGCCGTCTACTACAGTGTAACGGGCTTCGCCGGAAAACTGGGTTTTATCAGCCCCCTCAGCCGGAATTTCTGCGGAAGCTGCAACAGGCTCAGGCTCGGTTCCACCGGACTCCTGCGGCCCTGCATCGCAAGTCCGGGCGGACTCGATCTCCGCAGCCTCTTGCGGGGGGCGTCCGGCGCCGGGGAGGCGTCCAACGGAGAACTTGCACAGGCCATAAAGGCCCTCGTCCTGGAAAAGCCGGAGGGCCACAGTTTTGGAAAGGCCGCGCAAACCGCGGAAATGTTCAGAATAGGAGGATGATCCGGTGGGAACAATACGGGCAGTATGCATAAGCGGGGAAAAAGGCACCGCCAAACGGAATGTGGGTGAAGCGGAGCTTGTTGAAGAACACGGCATCAGGGGAGATGCCCACGCGGGAAACTGGCACCGTCAGGTAAGCCTCCTTTCCCTTGAAAAGATAAACGCCTTCCGCGCCAGGGGAGCCGAAGTAGCGGACGGGGCCTTTGGCGAAAACCTGATCGTGGAAGGACTGGACACGGCGAAGCTTCCCCAGGGAACCGTCCTCAACTGTTCGGGGGGGGCGGTGCTGAAAATCACCCAGAAGGGAAAAGAATGCCACAACCATTGCGCCATCTTCGAGGCCATGGGGGACTGCATCATGCCCCGTGAAGGGATCTTCGCCCGTGTGCTCAAAGGCGGCCGGGTCAAAACGGGGGACAGTATCAGCGCCGTTTATCCGTACCGGACGGCCGTCATCACGGCAAGCGACAGGAGCTTCCGGGGCGAACGTGAGGACAAAAGCGGCCCCGAAGTAAAACGAATCGCCCTTGAGGCGGGGTACAGTGTTGAACACTGCGTCATCCTCCCCGATGAAGAAGATCTCCTTGAGGCGGAAATAAGGCGTCTTGCCGACGGCGGCCTTGCCGACCTTATCCTTACAACAGGGGGCACGGGCTTTTCCCCCCGCGACAGAACCCCGGAGGCGACGCTGGCCGCGGCGGATCGCGTGGCGCCGGGCATTGCCGAAGCCATGCGGGCATCGGGCATGGCGATAACCAGGCGGGCGATGTTGAGCCGGGGGGTTTCGGCGATTCGGGGGAGAACGCTCATCATCAATCTGCCGGGGAGTCCTAAAGCGGCGCGGGAAAATCTTGAATGCGTGATAAGCGAAATTCGGCATGGGCTTGATGTTCTTACGGGGATCGATGGGGAATAACCAGGAAAGGGATCCGGCGGAGTGTGTGTTGAGGGGTCCTGTCAGGGGGAAATGTCCTCCTTCGGAGGGCATTTTCCCCCTGACACCCCTGCAATCCGCTATG
>JAIROE010000200.1 GCA_031257715.1 Treponema sp.
GCACAAGAGGCGGGTATCTCCAGGGTTGCGGTGTGGAAGGGGGTACGATCGCTCATGGAAGCGGGATATGCCGTTGCTTCGGGCCCCCGGGGTTATGTTCTTGACGACGTGGAAGACGATTTCCTTTATCCCTGGGAATTCGGTGAGGAAGAGAAGTTCTTTCGCCATTTCACGGTAACGGACAGCACCATGAACAGGGCCAGGGAATGCGCCTTTGGAAACGCCCCTGGCGGAACGGTGATAAGCGCCGAAACGCAGACCGCAGGCCGGGGCCGGAATGGAAGGCGGTGGATTTCCGGCAGAGGGGGCCTCTTTTTTACCATGCTTGAACGTCCCCGGCTTTCCATCGTCAATTACACCCTCCTTGCCATGGCGGCCCATATCGCCGTGTGCAGGGCCATAGAAAGGGTGTGCGGAATAAACGTCTTTCTCCGCTGGCCAAACGACATATACGGCGGCGGGAAAAAAATGGCAGGCCTTCTTTCGGAGGTGTACGGCAAAGGGGACAGCGTCGAATGGATGGCTATTGGCGCCGGGATCAACGTAAACAACCGCCTTTCAGGAGGCGCCGCAGGCTGCGCCGCCCTTACGGGCCATGTTGTTTCCCGGCGCGGTATGCTCCTTGCCGTCCTTGATGAATTCGGAAAAATAAAACGCGCCGCCGCCGATCCCCGGGGAATCCGGGATCTGTGGAATTATCACGCCGAGGGAATAGGCCGCCGGGTTGTTTTTACCGGGGAAAACGGAGGAAAAGAAAAATCCCGGGGGGACATACTGGCAAGGGGCGTGTTTCTGGGCATCGACTATTCGTTCAGGTGCATGATACAAACGGACGCGGAAATCGCCGGATTCCTGCCTGCTCAAGGGTCACTGATTTTTTATTGAAATTTACCGGCCACGATCTTTTTCGGGCCGGAAATGGTAAAAACGCATGGGGTTTTGCGGCATCCGGGGCAGGAGCGGTCCTCAAACACCGCGCCCTCGCCGCCAAACTCCAGGGCAATCCGCCCGGCGGATTCCAAAGGAGTATTTTCATGTCCGATAATTCCCGGGCCGTTCCGGTAAAACGGAAGGCCGTACTGCGTCTCTCACTGGCGGCCCTGTTCGCCGCTCTTATTGCCGCGGGAACTTTTATCGCCGTCCCGCCCTTCCCCTACTCGCCCGTACCAATCGTTCTGCAAAACCTCTTTGCCCTTCTTTCAGGGCTCATACTCGGGCCGATCACCGGTTCCGCGGCGGTTGCCTTGTATCTTTTGGCCGGGGCGCTGGGGGCGCCGGTGTTTGCCGGGGCGTCGGGCGGTTTTGTCCACCTCATGGGGCCTACGGGGGGGTTTCTGTTTGGCTATCTTCTTTCGGCCTTTAGCGCGGGGATCATCGCGGGAAGTCCTTCCGCCGGGAAAAAGACGCCGCTGTGGCGCATCATCCTCGCCGCCGTCGCGGGTCTCCTGGCCGTGTATGTGCCCGGCGTTGTGCGGCTCAAATTCGCCCTTGACGGCACATGGTCAAAAGCGCTGCTTGCGGGTTTTGTCCCGTTTATCCCCGGCGACATCATCAAGGGCGTCATCGCGGTGATCGCGGCCCCCCGCCTGCGGCGCGCCGCCGGGGATCTGCTTGACAGGTAACGGCGCGGACAGGCCCGTTTTTCAGGCGAAGGGCCTTTCACGGGTATTCGCCCGGGACGGGGGAGAAACGGCGGCCCTGCGGGACATCAACCTTGTCATAGAGAAGGGCGAATGCCTTCTCCTTGCCGGTTCAAACGGATCGGGAAAGACCCTCCTCATGCGCTGTCTCGCCGGGCTCCTTGAGCCCAGTTCCGGGGAAATTCTCTACCGGGGAGAGCCTCTTTCCCGTGTGAAGGATCTTCACCGCAGGGTGGGCATTGTCTTTCAGGACCCCGATTCGCAGATAGTGGGGGAAACGATTGAGGAGGATATCGCCTTTGGCCCCTTCAACTCGGGTCTCCCAAAATCCCGGATCCGCGAATTGACGGAGCTGGCCCTGCGGACATTCGGCCTTGAGGACAAACGGGATGTTCCCCCCCGCAGGCTTTCGGGAGGCGAAAAGCGGCGCCTTGCCGCGGCGGGGATCTTCGCCATGGGCTGCGAAACGGTGATAATGGACGAGCCCTTCGCCAATCTCGATTATCCGGGGGTCCTCTCCGTTCTTTCGGTCATACGCGGCATGAAGGGGGAAGGGAGGACCCTGGTGATCCTTACGCATGAGCTTGAAAAAGTCCTTGCCCTTGCAAAGAGGCTCGTGATACTGCACCGGGGTACGATACGGGACGACGGGGAGCCGGAAATGGTGCTTGACAGGCTGCGGGATGAATGGGGAGTGCGGGACCCCCGGCAAACCTATTCAAGGGTGCAGGACTGTTCGTGGCTCGGCGCGTAGTTCCCCCTTTCGGGGACCTTCCCTTTTCCTATGAAAAGGGCTCTACCCTGCTTCACCGGTGTCCCGCCGTATGGAAACTTCTTGCCCTTCTCGTATTTTCCGTGGCGGCCTTTTCTTCGATTCCCGGCCTTGCCGTCTCCACCCTGCTGCTCGCGCCCGCCGCGTATTCCGCCCGGCTTTCTCCCCGGAAACTGCTGCGGGGATCGCGGCCCCTCTTTTTTCTGGCGTTTTTTCTTGTTCTGTACAAATCCCTGGGTTCCGGGGGGTTCAGTTTTGACGGCTTTTTTGACGGTTTGAGGCAGGGGCTCTGTATTCTGGTCTCGTTTGCCGCGGCGTCCCTCGTTTTTTCCGTCACCAGTATGGCCGCCGTCCGCGCCTCGCTGGGAAGGGGCCGTCCCGGCCTTGGTATCGGCCTCATGCTCGGCTTCATCCCCCGTTTCTTTGCCGTCTGGGAAGACGCCGGCCTTGCGTGGAGGGCCCGGGGCGGCAAAAACGGGCCGGCCCGCATCCTCTTTCTTGTTCCCTTTGCCGTCGAAAAAATGATGGAAAAGGCCGCGGAGACGGCGGAGGCACTTGAAGCAAGGGGATTCTCTCTGTAAAATTGGGGAAGTGCATAAAAAATCCGGCTTTACGATCCGTAAAAAAGCTGCCGCCATGTTTGTCTTTGCCCTTGCGACCCTTCCCCTTTGTGCCCGGGATGTGAGCGTTACCGTGGAAGACGCGGAACTGGGCCTCCCCCTTGAAGGCGCTGTGATACACTCATGGGACGGTTCCGAATATGCCTGTGACGCGGAAGGAAAAGCGGCCTTTCCCGTCCCGGATGACAGGCCCGTCGTCGTTCAGGCCGCCTATCCCGGCTATGAAAACGGCAGGCTTGTCGTTTCCCCGGAAGGGGACATCTATACATTGGGGCTCAACCTGAGCGGCGTCA
>JAIROE010000217.1 GCA_031257715.1 Treponema sp.
TTATTTCCTTATATTCGGCATTGCGGGGGCGGGCGGTTCCTTTTTTGCGGGCCTTCTGCTGGATATACTGTCCGCCGTGGGGCTTTCCACCTTCTGGAATTTCAAGATCCTGTACATCATTCTTATCGGCCTTACGGTCTTTGTCCTTGTGTTGCAGAAAAAGATGACGCCGCTGGGCGCCCTTCCTTTCCTGGGCGCGCTCAAGGTGATGTTCTCGTTCCGGGATCTTCAGGCCATTTCCATTCTGGATCGCCTCAACAGGACCCGCGATTCCCGCGAGGAAGAATTGCTGCTGGGGGCGCTCCACGATACCCCTTCGCAGCTTGCCATCAAGGGCCTTCTGGAACGGGCCCGGTCCCCCAGGCTTGCCATTCGTCTTGAGTCGCTGCGGGCCATGGAGACCCTTGAAACCCTGGGCGAAGACGCCGAAAAGGCGCTGATTCAGGATCTTATCAACAATCCCTATACTACGGCCTATATATCCGCCCGTATTCTGGGAAACCACGGCTGTTTTTCCGCCATTTCCCTGCTCCGGGAGCTTGCCGCCTCTACGGACTACATGCTTGCCGGCGAATCCATGATAGCCCTGGCCCGTCTTGGGGATCATGCGTTCAGGCCGCGGATGGAACAGATCATCCTTGAAACCGCCAATCCCCGCCTCAAGATCATGGGGGTCGAGGCTTTCGGTATTTACGGGTCCCCCAATTCCCTTTCGGTGCTTATGGACATACTCCGCGTCGTCGATCCTCCGCCCTACCTCAGGGATGAAGTGGTGCTGGCCATGGCGGCCATCCTTGATACGCAGAATCAGTTCTATCCCATTCTGGTGCGCTATCTGGAAGAGCCTTCCCTTGCGGCCATGCTGGCCATGGACGAGGCGGAGGCCGCTTTTGAATTTTACAACGGCATCCTGGGGCGAAAGGGACTGCGGAAGAAGTCCGGCCTTGCCGCCATTTCAAAACACGCCAAAAATCTTGACGCCGTCTGTTCCGCGCTGGTCCGGGACAACAACGGCGCGCCTCTTTCGCGGTGGATCCTGGAACTGCCCAATGTCCTGTGCCACGCCATCGTGCAGATTGTGCTTTCCGAGACCGTTCTTGACGACGAGCTTTCTTCCCACGACCGCCTGCGCCTGCTTATTGTCCACTGGGCTTCCCATGAACTGCGGCTGTGGACAAACAGGCTCCGGGACGGAATGTAACAGCTATGAAAGGGCCGTCTTCGGGGTTATAATGCGGGACACATGAGGATCTTCGCCACTATGCCAAAGAGAATACCCGCGTTCATCGTCCCCCGCCGTATGGCCCTGTGCTGCGCCGTGATTGCGGCGGCGGCACTGTCTTCGTGTTCCCGGCTGGGCTGGGGCGTACTCCTCTGGTCGACCGAAGATCCGCCCATTCCGTCGGGAACGGTGCTTCCGGTGTACATACGATCCGCCATCAGCCAGGTATGGGTGGTAGGCATTCCCGAAGATTACCGGGGGGGACAGGGAATTGACAAAATGGAAATTCCCCTGCCCCGTCTTGAACTGGCGGGCAGCAGGCGGGCCGCCCAAAAACGGGCGGAGGCTTTCTCGCTGTATGCCGGAACCTATGCGGAAATCCTGCAGGACGGCCTTCCCGTGAGGGAAAACCCGGACAACAGTTCCCGCAGGGTGTACCGCCTGCGGATCGGGGAGATCATCAAGATTCTTGAGAAGGTGGAAGGGACTCCCGCCGTAAGCACAACCGGCGATCCGCTTCCCGGCGACTGGTTCCTCGTCCTCGCCGAAGACGGCACCAGGGGCTACTGTTTTTCATACCGGCTCCGGCTCTTTGAGCACCAGGGCGGAAAACTCGCCCCGCAGACGGACGCCAGGGAGGAGGAAGATCCGGATCTTGACCGGCTTCTGGAAAAAAAATGGTCGCCTGAATCCTACGGAACAATGGTCAACAACCGGCGCATCGTCATTGAAGATCTCGCGCGGCAGTGGGGCTTCTTTCCCGGTAATGAGACGGGAACGGCCCGGATCTTCCTTTCCGATGTGGTTCGTACCTTTACCTATACGGGCATACGGTCCGAAGGGGGACGCTCCTGGCGTTTCGAGGGCTCGTCCCTCAGAATGAGCCTTCGATCCGACACGCTCCTTGCCGTCCAGTATACCGAACCGGGAGGCGCGCTGCGGACGCTGCTGTTTGTTTCCCTTTCCATGGATGTGGATGACATCATCGTTCAGGAAAGCGCCCGCCGGGACGGATTGTTCCGCGCCATCTACGACACGGGACCTGTCTACATGAGCAACAACTACGGGATACTTTCCTTTACGGAACAGGGGATCTTTACCTGGACCGGCAACGATCTGCTTGTTCCGGGGATAATCCCCCCCGGCATACCGGTAGGAACCGTCAGCATGGATCTTTTCCTCTCCCCGGCCATGCAGGAACGGTACACCGGGGCTTTTTCTTTCCGTTTCGACGGACAGGGGGAAACCCCCGTCGCGCGTTTCATGTACGCGCTGGACGCCCGGGGCTTGAGGCTTGAATATGTCCCCGATACAAGCCTTGAGGGGAATCTGGTCCGGCGCCGCTCTTCCTCCCCCGTGGTGCTGTATTTCGCCCCGACAGAATTGTAACCATGGCGTTTGTTCAATTTTCGCGGGTATCCCTGGCTTTTGGCGACAGGGACATCCTCAAGGACATAAGCCTTAACCTTGCGACTGGAGCCAGGGCAAGCCTCGCCGGGGACAACGGCTCGGGCAAAACCACCCTCATGAAAGTCATCGCCGGCCTCATCCCCGCCGATTCCGGCGACCGGGCCGTGCAGAAAGGAACGCGGATTAGCTACCTGCCCCAGTCGGGAATAGTTCACCGGGGCAAAACCCTGCGGGAAGAGGCGGAAACCGCCTTCCGCGCGGTCACCGGCATGATAACCCGCATGGAAGAAGTGGGCCGGGAACTGGAAGAAACGAAAGAAGACGGAGATCGGAAGAGCACA
>JAIROE010000284.1 GCA_031257715.1 Treponema sp.
CCAGGGGGCGCCTTCAAGGTACACGGGACTTAGTACCGAAAGCACTATCACCGTTTTTTTCAGGGGCTCAAGGGATCTGAGAAGCCTTAAGCCTGCCCCGTCGGAAAGACAGAAGATGATGGTGTCGGCGTTTCTTCCGAAGGATAAAAGCTCCGCTTCCGAAACCGGATAGCGGAGGGAAACCGCATGGGGATAGGCCGTTTTTCCCGCCCTGAAAAAATCACCGTACTGCCCCGCAAGAAGCACGCGGCCGGCTTTTTCGGGCGTCAGGGGAAACACACCTCCGTTTTCAGGTCCGCCTTTCAGCGCCGTGACGCTGCGTACCGCGAGGTCACGGAAGAAGGCGTCCGCCTCCGGGCTGGAAAGCGCATCGTCAAGCCCCGCGAGATCAGGCACATAGGGGACCGCGGCATCGCCCTGGAGAAATTCCAGTTTCATCGCGATTATCCTCCGCGCGGCGTCGCGGACCCTTTCCCTGAAAAGGGGTTCTTCGCCCATGGAACGCGCAAGATGGGTCCAGACCTGATCGTAAAGACCGGGAGTCTTTGAAAAAAGGATAATGTCGTTGCCGGCAAGAAGCGCCTGCTTCGCCGCGCGGGAAAGGCTTCCCGCATGGGCCGCGGCCCCGTTCATCATGAGATCGTCGGTAATCACGATTCCCCGGTAGCCTATTCTGTCCCTGAGTATGTCTTTAAGAAAATACGGCGAAAGGGAAGCGGGGGCGGAAGCCGAGGGCGTTTTGGGAAAGGCGAGATGTCCGCTCATCACCGCGGGAAGACCTTCTCTGGCGAGGATGCGGTAGGGCACAAGTTCCCTCTCCCAAAGAACGTCGATGGGAAGATCGATGCGGGGAAGCACTCCGTGGGAATCAAGGTCGGTGCCGCCGTGTCCGGGATAGTGCTTCGCTGTGGGAATAATTCCCGCCGCCTGCTGACCCTTCATGAAGGCGGCGCCGAGTATGCCCGTCTTTACCGGATCGTTCCCGAAAGCCCGCGGCCCTATGAGCACCGAGTCCCTGTTGGTGTAAAGATCCACCGCCGGCGCGAAATTCATGTTGATCCCCAGCGCGGCAAGTTCCTTCCCGATATAATAACCCGAAAGATAGGCGTCCCGCGGATAACCTGACGCGCCTATGGCCATGTTGCCCGGCGTCTCGCTCGTAGCGCCCTTGACATGGCGCACCAGTCCCCCTTCCTGATCCGTGGCGACAAGGAGCGGTATGCCGAAAGGGGATGCAAGGCTCGCTTTCTGAAGTTCCCCCACCGTCCCGGCAAGCAGCCGGGTATTTTCCGTGTTCCAGCCGAAGATCTTTACCCCGCCTATTTTCCGGCCGCGTATCCAGTCCATGATAAGGGGAGAAGGCTCCGCCCCGACCCAGCCGAGCATGAAAGTCTGCGCCAGGGCTTCTTCATCGCTCATGGCGTCAACCAGGGCGGCGGCGCGCTCCGCCGCGGAACTTTCGGCCGAATCGGAAAAGGAAAGGGGGGAAAGCGGCGGGACTAAAACAAGAACAAACAGCGTTAAAAAGATGCGCATGGGAACGGGGAATTATCCGGGAAACGCGGCGGGGTACGCATTCCCCCCGAGCCCGTCAATATACGCCGCCGCGCAGTGGGCCGCCACGGCCCCTTCCCCGGCGGCGACGACTACCTGACGGAACGGCGATGCCCTGACATCACCCGCGGCAAAAAGGCCCGGAACCGAAGTTGCCATGCGCTGATCGGTAATGACATAACCCGTTTCGTCCGTTTCCGCACCGAGGGACCGGGCCAGAGCGGACCGGGGAACCATGCCGGCAAATATGAAGACCGCGCCGGCCTCTTCTTCACTCCGTTTCCCGTCCGTCTCCAGAACAACCCCCGTCACCTTCTTTTCGCCCTTAATCTCCTTCATGACGGTATTGAAGCGGACCGTGATGTTGGGGCTGCCAAGCACGCGGTCCGCCAGCGCTTTCTGGGCGCGGAAACGATCCCGCCTGTGTATCATGACGATATGCGGCGAAAGCCGGGCAAGATAGCGGGCCTCGTCGCACGCCGCGTCTCCCCCCCCGACAACGAATATTTTCTGCCCCCTGAAAAAGGGCCCGTCGCAGGTTGCGCAGAAGGAAACGCCCCGGCCCGAAAATTCCCCCTCGCCGGGAATGCCAAGAAGGCGGTGTTTTGCCCCCGTGGCAAGAATCACCGCGCGGGCCCGGCGGATCGTGCCGTCTCCTGGAACAACGGAAAATCCTTCCCTTTCCTTCACGACAGACTCCACCGAACCGGCAAGAAAAGACGCCCCGAACTGCTTCGCCTGCCGGTGAAGATCCTGTGAAAACTCATAACCCGATTTGGGGCCCTTTCCGCCCTCCGAATCTTCCGCGCCCGCATTACCCGGATAATTTTCAAGCACGTCTATATTAAGCGCCTGGCCGCCGGGGGCAAGCTCTTCAATAACCAGCGTCCGGAGGTTTGCCCGCGCCGCATACTGGGCGGCGGTCAGTCCGGCGGGCCCCGCCCCAATGATGATCACATCGACTTCCGAATTCTCCATATTCCCCGCCTGCCGTAAAATCGCCTGTTAAAATGAAATATAACAGAAAAGAAGGCCGCTGTGTATACATGACAGGCCCCGCGGGCTTGAAATTGTTTCCC
>JAIROE010000286.1 GCA_031257715.1 Treponema sp.
GTTCTGGAATGTCAAAAGGAAGAACCAGGAAGCGTTCCCAATCTCTCCTTTCTCTACGATCCCGAAACAACGCCGGAAGATTACGCGCTCCTTGCCGCGGAAACGGCCCTGTGCTGCGCAAAGCCCAGCTTCGCGAATCACAGGATGTTCCTTGCCGAACTGGGGCCGGATTATGCCATTGCAAGCTGCTATAACGGCCTTCTTGCCGGAGGCGGCTCCTACACGCTGACGCGGCTCAGGCTGGGGCATCTTGCGTCGGCGGCAGAGAGCCCCGATGACTTCTGGCCCCGGCTGAAACACGCCGCGGAAACCATGATGGCTTACATGGACGCCCGCATCGCTTTCATGGTTGAAAAATCGGGGTTTTTCGAAACAAACTTCCTCGCCAAAGAAGGGTTCATACAGAAGGATCGCTTTACCGCCATGTTCGGCCTTGTGGGGCTTGCCGAATGCGTAAATACCATCATGGAAAAGTCGGGAAAGAAGGATCGTTTCGGCCACAGCGGCAAGGCGGACAGGCTGGGCCTTGAAATCATGGATACGCTGGACGGCCTTGTCAAGGCTCACCGGAATCCTTACTGTTCCGCCACAGGCGGTCATTTTCTTCTGCACGGACAGGTCGGCATAGACAGCGATGTGGGCGAAAGCCCCGCAGCCCGCATTCCCATAGGCGAAGAGCCGGAGGAATTGAGCGATCACCTGATCCACTCTGGGCTCTTTCACGGGTACTTTCCTTCGGGAACGGGAGATGTCTTTGCGGTGGAAGCTACCGCCGGCCGGAATCCCGCCTATGTGCTTGACATGGTGAAGGGCGGCTTTGCGAAGGGAGGCCGGTATTTTTCAATTTACGGAAGCGATTCGGATGTGATCCGGGTCACCGGCTACCTTGTCAAACGTTCCGAAATGGACAAGCTTGCCGCGGGGGAAAACGTACTACAGAACACAACGGCCCTGGGCCTTGGTTCGGCGCGGAACGCCCATGTCCTTGAAAGGAAGAGGCGGTGAGCGAAGCGCCGGTAAACCGTATCCTGAGATCCAGCATTGTTGACGGCCCGGGAAACCGGGCTGTGGTTTTTCTGCAGGGCTGCAATTTTAACTGCGTTTACTGCCATAATCCCGAAACCATTGCCCTTTGCGATTCCTGCGGAAAATGCCTTCCGGCATGTCCCGCAGGGGCGCTGGTTCAGGAAGGCGGGTCCTCCGGGATCAGGTGGAAACGGGAATGCTGCGCCTTCTGCGACGCCTGCATCAAGACCTGCCCCCGCGATTCAAGCTCGCGCGTCCGCCTCATGCAGGCCGGGGCGGTGATGGCCGAAATCGAAAAGGCCCTCCCCTTCATACGGGGGCTCACGGTTTCGGGGGGAGAATGTACCCTCTACCCCGCGTTCCTTCGGGAACTTGGAATGCTGGCAAGGGAAAAGGGCCTCACGTTTTTTATCGACACCAACGGGAGCCGCGATTTTTCCGGATTGACCGGCAGGGAGGAACTCCTGGAAGTAACGGACGGCGTCATGCTGGATGTGAAGGCGGATCCCGGCAATGACGAGGAACATGAAAGGGTCACCGGGCGAAGCGGTTATGACATACTGGGCCTGGGGGAATTTTTGGCGCGCAGGGGAAAATTGTACGAGCTTCGCACCGTGGTAAGCCCCGGCCTCTTTGACGCCGTTTCTCTTGTGGACAAGACATGCCGCCGCCTTGCCGGCACGGATCCCCGCCTTCAGTACAGGCTGATCCGTTACCGCCCCGCGGGAGTAAGACCCGCCTGGGCCGCGAAGCTCGCCGTTCCCGGCGATCCCCTGATGAATAAACTTGCCGCAATCTGCGGGGATTACGGCATTAAGGCGCTTGTCGTATGAAAATCACCGTGATGGGCGGCGTGAATGTGGACGTGTCGGGGATTTCCCTTAAACCCGTGCGCAGGGCCGATTCAAATCCCGCGCGCATACGCATGAGCGCCGGCGGCGTCGGCCGCAACATAGCCGAGAACCTGCTGCGCCTCGGAGCCGGCGTAACCTTTGTCAGCGCCGCCGGGAACGACGTGTTTGCGGAATTTCTGCGGAAACGCTTCGCCGCCTCGGGGCTTGACGCCTCCTCCCTCATCATCCGCGAAGGCATGAGCACCGGATTGTATATCCTCCTCCTGGAGCCGGCGGGTGAACTTTTCACCGCCGTGAACAGCATGGAAGCGGTGGAATCCATCGGCCCTTCCGATGTGGAAAACGTGAAAGACGCCGCATCGGCGTCGGACCTTGTCATCCTTGACGCGAATCTGCTGCCTGAAACCCTTGACGCCGCGGCCCGAATCGCGGACGGCGTTCCGCTCATGGCCGACACGGTTTCGGCGGAAAAGGCGGGCCGCATCGCCGGCATCCTTCCCCGGCTCAGCCTGCTTAAAACCAACCGCGCCGAAGCGGCCGCGCTGGCAGGCTTTCCCCTTGATACCGAAGAAGCCCTGAGGGAGGGCTGCCGCGGCCTCCTCGCATCGGGGCTCAAGGAGATCTGCGTCACGCTGGGGCCTCTGGGCGTTTTCTGCGCGTCCGGGGAGGGAATGTTCATGCAGAGCGCGCTGCCCGCGCGGCGGGTGGATGTCAACGGCGCGGGCGACGCCTTTGCGGCCGGCGCCGCATGGCGCTACTGCCTTGGCGGCGGGCCCGGCATTCCCGGCGGAAGGGGCGC
>JAIROE010000304.1 GCA_031257715.1 Treponema sp.
CTGCTTACCGAAGCCTGGCGGCTGGCTGTTTCAACCGACAGGCCGGTATTACGGATACGGGTCAGCATTGCCAGGGGGAATGTGCTTTTCTACATGGGAAGGCGGCAGGAGGCGGAAGACATCTGGAAGGCGGCCCAGGAAGAAGCGGAAACCGCGGGTGACAGGATCCTTGCCGCCGCCTGCCGTATCTACCGGCAGCGGAGTATCCTTAACGCGGACAATGCCGGGGAAGTGCTCGCGGCGACGCAGCCTGAACTGGGGGAAGTAAAATCCGACAAACTGTTTACGGCGCTGGCCTGGACGGTGATAGGACTCGCGGCAAAGGAGCTTGGCCTTTTTGAAAACGCGGAAAAGTCGATACGGAACGCTCTTTCCATTCACGAAGGGGACCGCTACCTTGAACAGGCCGGCTACGACTGGTACCTTATCGCCTCGGTACGATCGGTAGCGAAAAATTACCGGGGCGCCCTGGAAGCCCTGGACGCCGCCCTCGCGTTCGATCGCCGCGCCGAAAATACCTTTGCCCTGGGCATGGACTGGGCCGCCAGGGGGGACGTGCTCCGTAAAATGGGGGCCGAAGACGAGGCTGTGGCGGCGTGGCGGCGCGGCGCGGAAATTTTCCGTTCCCTGTTTTTTGAGGAACAGGCCCTCGCCGTCGAATCACGAATTACAGCTCAATGATAGCGGGCAAACGCGAAACCAGCGCTAAAAATCTCTTCAATCCTGGTCGTTTCTCAAACTTCCCCCTTTTTGCAGCAATTCTCATGTATCATAAAGGCGTCTTTTCGTTTTCAGAACATAAACTGAGAATTGCTGTTCGGAAGGCGTATAGCATTTTTTTTTGTTTTGTGTTATCATATAGTAGATTACTCACAGTCTCGGATAACAAAGTTAAAGTGAGGTAATTCACAATGAAAAGGTTCCTGTTGATTTTAACAATATTTATTGTTTCCCTAATCGCCGTTATGGCTCAGACGCCGGGTACTACCATGTATGTACGGATAAAAAAGGCTGATGTCAGGGCGTCGATGGGCTTTTTTGCCTCAAGCCGGGGAACTCTGGAAGCGGGAAGTCCGGTTACGGTCATCCAGGCAAGAGACAAGTGGACGGAAATCCGTTCGGCCAGTCCCGTTTTGTCGGGCTGGATCGCATCCGCCGCCCTGGTCGACAGAAAGGTAATCCCTTCCGGGTATACGCTCAAAGCCGGTGAGGTGGCGATGGCCGGAAAGGGATTTTCGGGCGAAATAGAGCAAATCTATCGTGAGGGAGAAAAGCTTGACTATTCGCCTGTGGATGCGATGGAATCTTCCACGGTTCCCGAACAGGAGCTTTACGCATTTCTTGCCGAAGGCCGTTTGGCTCTGGGAGAATAGATTATGATAAAGAAACTGCTGGCGGTACTGCTTTTCCTCTCTTCTCTTTCTCTTTTGACGGCGGAAGGCCAAAGAGACCTGGGTTTGGAATCGTATCAGGGTGCGGGCGATGCCTTGTCTCAAATGGACAAAGCCCTGGAATCGTACCAGGACGCCATGACGGCTGAAGACGATTATTATGTGGGCCGGGCCGTCGCGGCGGTAATCCTGAAAAATTATCCCATCTATACCGGGAATCCGGCGCTGACCCGTTACCTCAACAAGATTTGTCTGGCTATCGTCGTCAATTCCAAACAGCCCGTATTGTTCAACGGTTATCATGTGGAAATTCTGGACAGTGATGAGATCAACGCCTTTGCCACTCCGGGCGGACATATATTCCTTACCAGGGCTCTGGTAGAATGCGCCGCTTCCGAAGATGAGCTGGCGGCGGTAATCGCCCACGAAATTGCCCATATTCAGCTCCGCCATGCCGCGGGAATCATAGAAAATCAGCGTCTGGTTCAGGAACTCAGCGCCACCGCCGACAGGGCGGCTTCCATCGCCGCGAGGGAACTTAGCGCCGCGGAACGAGCCGTGCTTTTTAAGGAATCGGTCAGGGAAACGATCAATGTACTTTTAAAAAACGGCTTTAGTCAAAGCCAGGAATTCGATGCCGATATGGCGGCCATGGTTCTTCTTGCCGATGCCGGCTATAATCCTTTAAGCCTCATTGATATTTTGAAAATCCTCGACAAGAGTCAGAAAGAACATCCGGGCGGATTCAACGTTACCCACCCCTCGCCGGTTCAGAGGATTGGCAACGCTGAACGATTTGCCGGGAACTACCGCCGGCAGGATACCCGTCCTTACCGTCAGTCTCGTTTTTAATCGTCACGGTAGACGCGTTATCATTATGTATGCCTGCCGGTAAAAGCGGGCCTTTCAGGCGCCTTTTCTTTTTTACAGCCTTAAACTGAGAATTACACCTGCGGCAATGTGTCCGCTTGACATATACCCCGTATATGGTGTATCTTGAAGTAACTCTACGCTATATATATCATAATACAAGAGGGGAATTATGACCGTACAACGCTTTTTCACCGGGCCGGAAACCGGGCCGTACAAAGATATTGTCTGGGAAAAAAGACGGAGCGAAATCCGTAACCCGGACGGCAAGGCAATCTTTGAGGAAGACA
>JAIROE010000267.1 GCA_031257715.1 Treponema sp.
CCTGGCGTATCCTGATGACCAGGGTTTCCCTGCCCTGTTTCTCTTCAAAATAGACCTGCTCGATTATGACATTCTTGACATGAAGAAGCTTCTTGAGTATTCGAAATTGCACGCTGGAACCTCCGTTTATTGGTTTGAACGCCGTTATTATAAGCGAAACCAGCGTGCTTATTCAATTTTCGCCAAAATTTATACCCACACATACTGATGAAGAGCCAGTTTTTAGAGGTTTTCTAATATGAATCAACACTTTTAATGTAGTGTCACGTTCCAGACGGCACGTGTCAAGACAGCGCGTTAAACGTGAATTGAGGCGGTTTCCGGACATGCCTCCCCGCGGCCTACAACGGTTCAGGCACTACCTTGCCGCCCGCCTTGTCCAGCCGCACCCGCACCTTTCGCAGAGGCTCGGAGACAAAAAGGGCTATCTGACAGATTTCGATAAGGGTGCCCGGGGCGATTTCCCCCAGAACTTCGACGCAGGCGTTTTCATCGGTAATGATGCGGCCAAGAAGATCGCTTACCGCGGCGGCGGCTTTTTTTTGTTCTTCGGTAAGCCGCCGGATGAGTTCTTCGATTTTGCTCCGCTGCCCGGAATCCGTCTCCGAAGCGTCGTGGAGTTCGCGGAGCTTTTCCAGTTTCGCCGCGAGGATGCGGAGCTGGTTGTTGTTTTTTTCCTTTTCCTGCTGGGCGGTAAAATCGATGCCGCAGTGGATGCGGGTTGCCTTGCCCGCCTTCCTGCCTATGCCGCCTGCCTTTATCCCCCGGACGGCGTAAATATCGCCTCCCAGAATGAGGCCCTTCTCTCCAAGATCTATATTTTCCAGCGTAAAGACACTGGAATTGATGATTTCCGCATCAACGGTGATGGTTTTCCGGGCGGCGACACGGCAGTTCTCTATGAATTTGGTTTTGACGGCGCCGCCCGATTTGACAAGAGCGGGCCTTTTGCCTATGATGCCCCCGATGACGACGAGGTCCCCTTTGGTGATCACATCGGTAACATCAAAGGTTTGTTTGATCGTGACCGATCCGCCTGAATAGATCCTGAAACCGTCGGAGACGGGGCCTTCAATGACGACGTCCCCGGGGAAGATGATGTTTCCCGTGCCGTAACCCACCGGGCCTTTTATGACCAGGGAGTTCCGCACCGAAAGGACCTTCTTCTCCACAACGAGCTGTCCGTTGATGGTGGCGAGGATAAGCCTGCCGTCGATGCGGGTATTTTCGCCGGCGATGACCCCCTCGGGCCGTATCACCTCAAAAGGCAGAGGAACGCCGTGGACGTTCTTTCCTTCTTTCCCCTGTTTGTGGAACCGGAGTTTTGCCAGCGCCTGATCTTTTTTTACGATGATGAAAGGGGAATACGCCCGGTGATCGACACGGGCCTTTTCGTCCGGCTGCCGCCGCGATGTTTCGGTAAGGTGGGGGTTCATTTCGTAATATTCGGTCACCTCATTTACCGGGGCGTCGCCTTTGGCTATGAGCACGTCCTTTACGGGCCTGCGGTCAAGACCGCATTTCAGTATCGCCTCGCCGATGGCGTCATGGCGTATGCCATAGATGATATTGAGTTTTTCGAGAGCCATGGCCGCCTGTTCCTGTGTAAGGGGCATCCCCCGGCCGGACGGCGGGATAAAATCGGCCCTGGCTTCAAGGTCATTGCCGGAAAAGGACACGACGATGCCGCCGTCATTTTTGTTTCCCGTGATGACGGTCTGGCGGCTTTGACCCGGGACTTCTGTTCCTGCCGCCGTTTCTGCGTCTTCCGCCGGGTTTTTTTTCATATTAAAATCCACCGTTCCCATATTTTCTCCGGGTATTTTTTTACCGGTTGGGGCCGTTCCAAAACTTCAGTTTTGGAACAAGTCCGATTACCTTTATTATCGGCCAATATAGGCGCCGTTTTCAAAATCCACTTGCCAAAACGGGCGTTTTAACGTATGTTTATGCAGGGATTGCGTGGTTTTTGTGAAAGAAAGGCTGCGGAGGAGCGCATGAAATTCATCGATTTGAACAAAACTGAAGTGTACCGGGATCTGGAGAAGATAGCTTCATCTTTCAGGGATTTTGATTTCGGTTCCCAGCTTGTCGCGACACGGGTGGAGAAATGTCTTGCCCCCATGGCCGCGGGCCTTTCCTTTTCCTGGGCGGCCAAGTCCGTGGATCAGGGAGTACTCAATCTGCTCCAGACCCTTTCCGAAGAGCAGGAACTTGCCGCCAAGTACCGGGTCCTCCTTAACGGCGAGGTGATGAACACCGGCGAAAATCGCAAGGTTTTGCACCATCTGCTGCGGAGTGCGGGGGGCCTTTCTGCCGCGGGGCAGGCGGTAACCGAAGACGGAAGGGACATAGGCGCTTTTTACAACAGGGAGCGGGAGCGTTTTTCGGCTTTTGCCTCGGATGTGCGGAGCGGGAAGATCACCGGAACGGGGGGAAAGCCCTTTACCGTCTGCGTCCAGATCGGCATAGGCGGATCGGATCTGGGTCCGCGGGCGATGTATTTGGCGCTGGAGCATTGGGCGGCGAAGGAGGGGAAGCGGATCATCCCGGCGAAATTCATCTCCAATGTCGATCCCGACGACGCCTCGGCGCTTGTCTC
>JAIROE010000036.1 GCA_031257715.1 Treponema sp.
TCCTCCTGTAATTAGTGTCTGTCCACAAAGTCGGTTACTTTGCGGACAGACCTTGCATTTTCTTAGCCTTTAGGCTGCGAAAATGTGATTTTTAAGGTAGTCTGTCTATAATGTGTCCACATTATAGACAGACACTAATTAATAAAAGCCGGTTCCGGACCCAAAACTGAACATCAAGGGAGGGAACACTTGCGTCAAGCCATTATAATATCATATTATCAAAAGATTAAACAGTCCGCCGTGAAGCCTGCCGGTTTCCCCCGGACGGAAAAGGAGAACCGGATGATTATCGCCTGCGGTGAAGCCCTTATCGACATGATCCCCCAGGCCCTTGAACGCGGGGAAGGTTTCATTCCCGTGCCCGGCGGCAGCCCGTGCAATACCGCCGTCGCCATTGGAAGACTCGGCGTTCCGGTCTCGTTTCTGGGCCGCCTTTCCACGGATTTTTTCGGCGTCATGCTTGCCGGTCATCTCGTGAAAAACGGGGTGAACACGGATCTTGTCGTCCGTTCCGCCGAAAATTCGACGCTGGCCTTTGTCAAGCTGGAAAAGGGGAAAGAACCCCGGTATGTTTTTTACACCGAAGGCGCCGCCGACCGGTCTTTTTCCGAAGCCGATCTTCCCCCCGCCCTTCCGGCGGATGCGGACTGCATCTTCTTCGGTTCCATCGCCATGACCATGGAGCCTGTCGCCTCTACCATAGAAAAGCTGATACGGCGGGAAAACGCGGGGCCGGGGCGGCCTGTCATCTCCTTTGATCCCAATGTGCGCCCCTTCATGATAAGGGACAGGGAAGCCTATGTAAGGCGCTTTGAGGGATGGACGGCCTTTGCCCATATCGCAAAAATTTCCGCGGCCGATTTTGATTTCATTTACCCCGGCCTGGGGCTGGAAAAGTCCCTTGAAAGGATCCTCTCCATGGGACCCCGCCTGGCTGTTACCACGCTGGGAAACGGGGGCGCCATGGCGCTTCTTTTGAGGGACGGCGGCCCGCCGCTTTCGGTCAGGGCCCCGGTAGTGGATCTTCCCGTGGTGGACACCATAGGCGCGGGCGATACCTTTCACGGGGCGTTTCTTTCCTGGCTGGAAATCAACGGAAAAATGTCGCGCGAAGCGATTGCGGATTTAAGCGAAAAAGAACTGTACGATGCGCTCTATTTTGCCAACAGGGCGGCGTCCGTCGTATGCTCCCGCAGGGGGGCGGAGCCTCCCACACGGGCGGAAGTAGAAGCCCTGTAACATGGCGGGAAACATATTCGGAACAATCTTCACCGTAACCACATTCGGCGAATCGCACGGCCCGGCCGTCGGCTGTGTGGTGGACGGCTGTCCGGCGGGCCTTCCCCTTGACGTCTCATCCATAGCGCGGGAACTTGCCCGGAGGAAGCCCGGCGGGGAAGGCCCCGCTTCGTCAAAGCGGAAGGAAGCCGATGAGCCTGAAATTCTTTCCGGGGTTTTTGAGGGAAGGACACTGGGTACGCCGATTGCAATAATCATACGCAATACGGATCACCATTCAGGGGATTATGACCGGCTGCGGGATCTGTACCGTCCGGGGCACGCCGACTGGACATGGGAGGCGAAATACGGGACACGGGATCACCGGGGCGGCGGCAGAAGTTCCGGCCGCGAAACGGCGGCGCGCGTCGCCGCGGGGGCGGTTGCGGGGGTTTTCCTCGCCTCATACGGGATAAGCGTGCGGGGCTGGGTCTCGTCCATCGCGGGAATAAGGATACCCGGACCGGGGGAGGCGGGTTTTGACAGCGAACAAACGGAAAGAAACCCCTTCCATATTCCGTGCGGGGATTATGTGCAAAAAGCGGAAGCCGCTCTTGAAGCGCTGCGGCAGGAAGGGGACAGCGCGGGCGGGGAGGTTTCCTGCTCCGTCACCGGGCTGCCGCCGGGGCTGGGGGAGCCTGTCTTTGACAAACTTGACGCGCGTATCGCCGCCGCGATGCTTTCCATAGGCGCGGCAAAGGGCGTACAATTCGGCGCCGGCTTCGCCGTTTCCTCCATGAAGGGCTCGGAAAATAACGACGCGCCTTTTGCGGCGAAACTTCCCGGTGCGGAACACGGCGGCGCGGCGGCGGGGCTTCCTCCGGGTGTACCGGAACTGTCTTTCAGGACCAATAACTCGGGCGGCGTATTGGGGGGCATCTCCAGCGGCATGCCGCTGGAATTCACCGTGGCCTTCAAGCCCGCGGCCTCCATTCGAAGGCGGCAGGAAACCGCGGACAGAAACGGCGCGGCGCGGGAACTTGCCGTTGAGGGCCGGCATGATGTATGTATAGCCCCCAGGGCCGTCCCTGTGGTGCAGGCAATGGCATCCCTTGTGATTGCGGATTTCATCCTTGTGCAGCGATGCGTCAGGTGAAAAGTACCGGCGGACGGACGGGTTCCTTTGACAGGCGGGAATTTTACACCTCCGTCATCGCCATAGGCCTTCCCGTCGCACTGCAAAACCTCCTTACAACCTCCGCCGGCATGGTCGATACTATTATGATAGGCACGCTGGGGGAATACTCCGTCGCGGCGGCGGGGATCTGCGTCCAGTATTCCATGCTTCTCTTTTCGGCATGGTTCGGTTTCTGTAACGGGGGGACAATCTTCTTCGCCCAGTACTGGGGGGCCGGGGATGAACGGGGGATCTGCCGCGCCTACGGCATTACTTTTTCCTGCATGATGGCCGTGTGCCTTGTCTTTTCGGGATTCGCCGTCTTCGCCCCGGAATTCATCCTTGCCATTTATACCGACAAGGAAGTCATACGCGCCGCCGCCCTTCCCTACCTGCGAATCGTCGGACTGAGCTATCCGCTGCAGATTTGGGCTGCCGCGATCAGCTCTCTTCTGCGATCCATAGAAAAGGTGAAGATCCCCCTCTTCGCCTCGATAGCGTCCCTCATCACCAACTTCATTCTTAACTGGCTGCTCATATTCGGGCACTGTGGTTTTCCGAAAATGGGAATAGCCGGAGCGGCCGTCGGCACGGTATGCGCGGGAGCCGTTAATGTGATCGTGCTCTACATCTTCTGCTTCCGCGACAAGCATTCGTTTGTCCTGCGCATACGGGATCATTTCCGGTGGAATTTCGCCTTCATCAGGGAATATTTTTCGCGGAGCTTCTTCGTGGTCTGCAACGAGATATTCTACGGTACGGGCCAGTTTATCATCAACATCATCATAGGGCGGCAGTCCGAAGCGGGAATAGCGGCAATGGCGGTCTTCCGTGTGCTGGAAGGGCTGCTCTTCGTTTTCTTCGGAGGACTTGCCAACGCAAGCGCCGTCATGGTAGGGAAAAAAATAGGCGCGGGGAGACACCGGGAGGGCTACAACGAAGGGCGGCGCTTCACCCTGCTTTGCCCTGCGGTAACCCTTGCCATCTGGCTTCTCCTCCTCCCCTTCGCAAAGCCGCTCCTGGGCCTCTTCGGGCTCGGGAGCGAAGCGTTCCGTTATGCGTTCTTCATGCTCCTCATCTACACCGTCACAGGAAACATCAGGAGCCGCAATTACATCACCAACAACATCTTCCGTGCGGCAGGCGAATCGGTCTTCGGAACAGCGGTTGAAATCTGCGGACTTTTCTTCCTCTCCATCCCTCTTACCGCCCTTGCCGGCTTCGTTCTGCACTGGCCCTTCCTTGTGGTCTTCCTCTTCACCTACTTTGACGAATTCATACGGCTGGGAATATTGTGGCGGTATATGAAATCGGGAAGATGGATAAAGCCTGTTACCGCCGAAGGGCTCCGCAGTCTTCCCGCGTTCAGGGCGGAACTCGGGATCACCCCTTCCTGATGTACAGCGGTATGGAACTCAGTTCCTTGTCGTCCATGTAAAGGACAAAATTCACCACGCCGTTGCTTTTGAAATGCAGGTTTGAAACGGTAAATACAAGATGGGAAACGGCGGTGGCGTTTCCCGCCCCCTTCACTTCCACATTGCCCGAAATGGTGTCCATGCTCATCTCGCCGTCAAGATCCCGCGTCTCAATGCGGAAGCTGTGGCCGGCAAATTCCCAGAGATCAAAACGCACCCGTATCACCACGGAAAGCTGGGGATGAACACAGGGAAAATTCCGTGAAATGATGGTGTCAAAGGTTCCCACAATGGTTAATTTTCCGGCGTTCTCCTGGGCAAAATCACAGAAGGTAAAAAGTTCGATTTTCATGACGGCTCCTTATGGTCAAGCGCGTTAACGGCAGATTCCGTTTTGTTAAACACATATTTTTCAATAAAGGCGCGGAGATGTTCCTCGTAGGCTTCGGGAAAGGCCGCGCGGGAAGCGGCGTGGGCGGCGCCCTTCACGACGTACAGTTCCTTGGGGGCGCGGCAGGCGCCGTAAAGCGAATGAACCATGCCAAAGGGAACAAAATCGTCGGCGTCTCCGTGTATGAAAAGGGTAGGCGTCTTCGATTTCCGCAGCCGGTTGATAGCGGAAACTTCCGCAAAACTGAAACCGGCCTTCTTTTTGGTATAGTCCCCCGCCGCCATGAGGAGCCGCCTGCTTTGTACGTGCCATCTCTTTTTCATCTGCCATGCCAATTCTTCTTCAAGGGAAGTATAGCCGCAGTCTTCTATCACCGCGGCCACCTGCGGGGGAAGATCCTCCTCACCCGAAGCCATCATCACCGTGGCCGCGCCCATGGATACGCCGTAAAGAACAACGCGGGGATCCCTGCCGGGGGCATCCCTTTCGGCGCGGGCAAGCAGCCATTGTATCCAGTCAAGACAGTCAAGCCGTTCGTGCCAGCCGAAACCCGAGTAGGAACCTTCCGAAAGCCCGTGGCCCCGGGCGTCGGGAAGGAGCACATTGAAACGGAGACGCTCCCGGAAAAGCTCCGCCTCGGGGAGGAGAAAGCGGGCGTCCGCCGTGTAGCCATGGGCCAACAGGGCGTATCCCCCTGCCCCTTCCCGGGGAAGATAATACGCGTGAAGCCTCAAGCCGTCCCTGGAAGTGATTCGCGCCGTTTCGGCCCCCAAACCGTCAAAGCCCTTTTCATCAATAACGGCACCGGCCTTTGCCGGGGCCTTCCGTTTTACCACATACCCGTACACCCAGGCCGGCGCGAAAAGAAGAACAACGGCGGCAAGAAAGAGAA
>JAIROE010000047.1 GCA_031257715.1 Treponema sp.
CCCCCAAAACTTTTCTTGTCCAGTACAAACTCGACGGGGCAAGTCTTGAATTGCAGTACGAGAAGGGAAAACTCGGGTATGCCGTTACCCGCGGGGACGGGATCACGGGGGACGAGATAACCGCCAACGCCCGGCGCATGGGCGGGGTAATAACGGAACTGGATGTTCCCTTTTCAGGCGGGGTGCGGGGCGAGGTGGTGATGACCCGTGAGGTATGGAAGAAGAAATACCCCGGCAAGGCAAACTGCCGCAACGCCGCCAACGGCATCATGAGGCGCAAGGACGGGACGGGCTGCGAGGATCTCAAGCTCATTGTTTACGACGCCGCCGCCTCCGGGGACGACGGTTATTTCGGTGATGAAAAGGAAAAGATAGCATGGTTAACCGCCCGAGGATTTGAGTTAACGGTTACAAGGGAATTTTCCGATCCTGAAGAGATCATCGCCTGGCGGGCGAAGATTGCCGGGGAACGGGACAGGCTCCCTGTCGATATAGACGGTCTTGTGGTAAAGGACACCGCGGTGGATATGGCGGATCTGAGGAGGACGCGGCCCGAAAAGCAGATAGCCTTCAAATTTGAACTGGAGACCGCTTTCAGCATACTCAGGGAAGTCCTCTGGAGCGAATCGGGAGCCACCTACACGCCCATAGGGGTGGTGGACCCGGTGCGGCTTGCGGGAACCACCGTCCAGCGGGCAAACCTCAACAACCCCGACATGATACGGGCCATGGGACTCAGAATAGGATCTGCCGTCTCCGTGGTAAAACGGGGGGAAATTATTCCCAAGATAGAGGGGCCCGCGCCTGCGGGGGCACTGGCCGAAGGGGAGCTGAAGGACATTGTGTTTCCCCGCCGCTGCGATGTCTGCGGAACGGATCTCGTGGACGGCGGTACCAGGCTGTACTGTCCCAATCTTCTTTGCCCCAAGCGGCTTCATCACCGTCTTGAAAAATGGACGTCCGTTCTTGACATACGGGAACTGGGCGACAAGCTGCTCCGCCGGCTCTTCGACAGGAAGCGGGTTACCCGTATCGCCGATCTCTACACGCTGGAGGCGGGAGAGCTTGCCGAATACGAAAGGATGGGGGAGCTTTCCGCCGCCAAAGTCATACGCCACATCAGGATGCCCAGACAGTTGTCCCTTGCCGCTTTTGTGGCGGGTTTTGATCTTGAGGGGGTGGGGGAGCTTGTCATGGAAAAGGTTACGGACGCGGGCTTTGACACGCTGGAAAAACTCAGGGCCGCCTCCGTTTCCGAAATCTCCGCCGTCTACGGACTGGGGGACATTACCGCCGGTGTCATCGTTCAGGGCCTTAAAGAAACGGCAGGGGAAATGGACGATGTTCTTGCTTCGGGGATCATCAGTATAGCCCCGCCGCCGTCCGGAGAATCGCGGCCCCTGCGGGGGCTTTCCTTCTGTTTTACGGGGGAGCTTGCCTCGATGAGGCGGCAGCAGGCGGAAGAAAAAGTGAAAAGCCTTGGCGGTTCGACCAGGTCTTCGGTGGTGAAGGATCTTTCATACCTTGTGACCAACGATCCCGAATCGGGATCATCGAAAAATAAAAGGGCCCGTGAGCTGGGCATATCCGTTATTGATGAGGAGCGTTTTCTTGCCCTCATCGCATCAGGAGTATAGACATGAATACCTTGTGTTTCGACCTTGTCCCGAAACCCGCGTCCGTGAAGGCCGCCGGGGGCTGTTTCCGCCTTTCGGCTCTTCCCTCCCTTGAAGGCGGCCCTTTTGCCGCCGAGTGCGGGGTTTTTGAGGAACAGATCCGCGGCGTTTTTTCCCGTGCCGGAAAAGGGGACGGGAAAGTGAAAAGCGCCCCTGGAAAACTGCGCTGCGTCAGGGATAAGGGGTTTGCCGAAGAGGCGTACCGGCTCCGTATTGAGGACGGCCTTGTCACGGTCGCCGCCTCGTCGGGAAGCGGTGCGTACCACGGCCTTCAAACCCTGCGTCAGCTCATCCTTTCGGGGGAAGATCTGCGGGCCCGTTCGGGCGGGGACGCCGCCGAAATCCCCCTTGCCGAGATTGAGGATGGCCCCCGTTTTTCCTGGCGCGGTTTTATGCTGGACTGTTCCCGGCACTATTTTACCGCCGGCTTTGTCAAGAAGATCATCGACGCGCTTTCCCTTCACCATATCAACCGGTTCCACTGGCACCTTACCGACGATCAGGGCTGGCGCCTGCCGGTTCAGGGGTATCCCCTTCTCACCGAAACCGGATCATGGCGGAAGGAACTCCGCAGCGGGAAGAGTGAGGGCGGCTTCTACACCGAGGAGGAGATCCGCGATGTTGTGCGTTTCGCTTCCCTTCGTCATGTGGATGTCATTCCCGAGGTGGATCTTCCGGGCCATACCCTTTCGGTCCTGACAGCCTATCCCTTTCTGGGCTGTACAGGCGGCCCCTACGAGACGGAGGATCGCTTCGGAATTTATGAGGATGTACTGTGCGCCGGCAACGACGGGATCTTCGATTTCGCCGCCTCGGTTTTCGATACGCTTGCGAAATTTTTCCCGTCCCGCTGGGTGCACATCGGGGGGGATGAGGTGCTTTTTAACCGCTGGGAAGCCTGCCCCAGGTGCCGGAAGCGGCTTGCCGAAACGGGGCTTTCCAGTCCCCGCGAACTGCAAAGCTGGATTACGGCGCGGCTTTCGGCCATTCTTTCAGAGAAGGGAAAGATTCCCATAGGCTGGGACGAAATTCTTGAAGACAGCCCGCTCTTTCCCCTCCCCGCCGAAACGGTGATCATGTCCTGGCGGGGAAAGGAAGGGGGCCGCGAAGCGGCGCGGCGGGGCCGGCGCGTCATCATGAGCCCCAATACCGAGGGCTGTTATCTTGATTACAAACATTCAGGCGATCCCGAAGAGCCGGGACAATTGGGGATTTCCCCCCTCAAGGCGATCTACGGCATGGACCCGGCAGACGGAACGAGCGCCGGAGAAGCGGATCTGATCCTTGGCGGACAGGCCAACCTCTGGACCGAGCTTGTTTATGCCGGAAAAATCGCCGAATACATGATCTTTCCCCGTGTCTGCGCCCTGGCCGAGGCGCTCTGGAATCCCGGGGGAACGGACGGTTTTGAGGATTTTATCCGCCGGCTTTCCGCGCATCGCCCGAGACTTGACGCGCTGGATCTGCTGTACTACCGGGGAACCTGACAATTGAGGCTGTTCCAAAACCGGCGGGTTTTGGAACAGCCCCGGTTTTCAACAATTTTCAATAGGTGTTTTCGTCCATGGCCTGGAAGCGGCCGCGTACATCCTCAAGGAGGCGGAGTTCCCGGCCGATGGTTTTTCCGTAATCAAGCGCCCCTTCCTCCATCCTGAATACCTCGTCTTCCCAGTTCTGTACCCTGACGAGGTTGATGTACCTGAAGCGGCCTTCCCGTGCCCTGTCCGCCCAGGTTTCCGCCTCCTGCCAGTAGTAAAGGGCGGTACGGAAGCAGGTTTCGGCGGTTTCAATACTTTCAAGGTTCTGCTCTTTCCATGGGGCGTTGTAGAAATAGGCCCGCCGTTTGTTCCACTTGTTTCCCAAATAAAGGTACTGTTCCACAAGTTTCAGATTGATGTGCATGTTAAAAAGGTAACGGTATTTTTCCCACTGGATCTCGTTCTCGATGAGGGCAAGGGCGTAAAGGGGATTGCAGAAATCGGCCTTGAGGGCCTTTTCCAGCCAGTAGATGTTTTCCATAGTGTCGTCGGGGTACTGGTTGTAATGGATGTGGTAGAGGCGGTAATACTGTTCCTTGTAGGTGACAAACCAGGCCTCAAGGGAGGACGCGGAAAGGGCAAGGAGGACCGAGGCGGCCAAAAACCTTGCGGGAAAACGTATGGGGCCTTTCATGCTTTCAATATCGGCATGAGGGAGAGCGCTCTCCACACTTCTCCCGCAACTTCTTCGGGGGAACGGGAAGCGTCTACGGTAACAAGGAGAGTCCCCCCGTCCTGAAACCGGGGAAGAATTTCGCGGTAACGTTCCCGGACGCGGGCCTGAAATTGAGGATATTCGTATATATCGCGTTTCTCCCGGTTTTTCATCCGTTCAAGGGCTGTTTCGCTTTCGAGATCAAAAAAAATGATGAGTTCAGGCGCGGGAAACCCTTCGTTGAGGATACGGGGAAGTTCCCCTCCCAGGGCCAGTCCCTGATACACCAGGGAAGAAGGAACGTAGCGGTCGGAAACGACCAACTCGCCCCGGCCCGCCCTTTCGGCGATGCCGCCTGCCGCGTAGAGGTGTTCCCCCCTGTCGGCGGCGAAAAGCCGGGCGACGGTCTCCGGCGTGAGCGCGGGATCTCCCCCCAGCGCCGAACGGATAAGCCTGCCTACAGGACCATCCGTAGGCTCACTGGTGAGGAAAAACGCGGGAAAAGAGGATGCTTCCAGCCGTTTCCTCAGCAGTCCCATCTGTGTGGTAGTTCCGCTTCCGTCACCGCCTTCAAAAACGGCAAAATTCCGCAGGATGTTCATACATTACCCTATAGCACAAAATTCCCGCTATGGCAAATGAAGGGACGGTGTGTTATCCTTTTCAGCAGGGCCGGAGATACTGTGGGAATTTTCACCAACAATCGGGGGAACAGGGAAGAGGATACATCATCTTTGCCCGTCTTTATCCCTGTATTGAAACATCTTTTTGTTTTTGCCGCTCTTGTCGCGCTTACGGTTCCGGTCCTGATTCCCGCCGGACGTTTTATTGCGGAACGGATGAGGGAATTCCGCGACACCTGGATACACAGGGCTGAAACATACCTTGGCCGGACCATCACCTATTCTTCCATGAGCCCTTCGCTGTTCGGCGCCATTGATATACGGAACATAAAAATAACGGGAGCGGATGGCCTTCCCGTCCTCACCGTCAGGCGGTTCAGGCTTTCGTATTCCTTTTTTGATCTTGTCCGGAAAAAGGAGGGGGCGCTCAAAGCCGTCCGTGTTGAAAGACCTGAAATCTCCATTGACGTCAGGCGGGACGCCGACATTCTCTCGCTCTTTTCCGGGAAAACGGACGCTTCGCGGCCGGGGCGGGAGGCGGACGGAGGGGACCCGCGGGCCCTTATTCCCGAAGGGCTCGTGTTCAAAGTAAGGGATGGGCGGATCGCGGTAGTTTCAGGCGGGGACGGCATCCGCCACAACAGTGTCCGGGTCTCGGATCTGCGTTTTGATGTTTCCATCGGGGACAGCCGCGTAGATCTTGACGGAAAATGGAACGCCTCCCTTTCCCTTGCATCCGCGTTTGCGGAGCCCCTGGACGCCGAAATAAGGGCCGGCCTCTCCGGTTCCATTGAGCGGGACTTGAGCGACGGGGAGTTTTTTTTCGTTCTTCCCTTTGTGAAGGGGAACTTTTTCAACGCGGGAGCGCTGGGGGCCGACGTGCGCATTGGCGGCGGGATGCTTTCCGTGCGTAAAAAGACCGACGCTCTGCCCTGTGATTTTTTCCTGGATTACGGCTTTGAGACGAAAGCGCTTTCCGCCGGATTGAATTGCGACAATTTTATTCCGTCCTCCCTTTTTTCACTTTCGGGTGATTTGAAAAAGTACGAGGCGATCCTCTCGACGGCGGTATCAGGAGACGCGGAGCTTAAACGGGAAAAGGGGGATCTCCGGTACGCCGTCAACATGTCGGGAATCGGCCGATCGGAGGAGGGGGAAAGTTCCTTTGAGCTTGCCGCCTCGGGCAACGGGGGACAGGTTGATTTTGAACGCTGCCGCTTTTCCCTTCCCGCGGGAACTTTCGCGTACCAGGGAAGCGTCGGCTTTAAGCCTTTTGCCCCCAACGGAACCATTTCCGTTTCGGGTTTTACCCTTTCGGGCGGTGAAGGACTCAGCACGGAACTTTCGGTGGCGACATTGGGCAGGGAGATCAGCATCTTCGGGGAAATGCTCGAATCGGGCGGGGTAGAACTGTCGGGCCTTGACGCCATGGTGTTTCTGGGAGAGCGGGGGTTCAGCTTCGCCCTTACGGCGCTCCGTTTTACCGGGACCGAAACTTACGGGGATGTACGGATGGGTTCCTTCTCCCTTGAAGGCTCCTGGGATAACGGGGATCCCCGCAGTGTTGAGGCCAATCTCCGCTTTGATTCATTTTCCGCGGGGGATCTCGTCGCAATGGCCGATCCTTTTCTTCCGTCCGGATTTCATATTCCCCCCCCGGTCCGGCTAATCGGGGACGACACGCTTGTCACCACTGAAATTTTTTTTACAACCGATTTCGTCCATGTCCTTTACAATATTCCCCGCCTTGCCGTCGCCTATAACGGGGCGCGGGAAACCGTTGCGTTTCTTTCCGTTTCCGGTACGGATCAGCGTTTTGATTTGAGTGAAGGCCGTATCGTCTGGGCGGAGGGGGGCATGGGAATATCCGGCTACGCCGAATTTGCCGATCCGATGGACATTTCCTTTTCCTTAATGGCTTCTTTTCTCGATCAGTCCTATTTTGTCAACGGGATCATTCTGGACAGAAAGTCGATCAGCCTCCAGGGTTCCTACGGGCTGGGCGCCTATATCAGCGCATCCGGTTCCGGTTATTCGGGGTACATAGAGGCCGATTATATTCCCATCCCGCTGGGGGGACATTTTGCCGCCCTGAGTCTTTTTTCAACGGTGCGTTACGAATCGGCGGATTCCTGGTCTTTTGATTTGGAACGGTTCGAGCTTTCAAACATTGTCACCCCGGCGTCTCCCGCGGCAAACCTCCGTATTACGGGGCAGGCGGATCAGGACGGAGCCTTTATTCCCGTCCTTTATTTTGACGACGGAATGGGAGCGCTCACGGGAAGGGCGGTGGTCTCCTGGGGGCGGAATTTTTCATTTGTTTCGGGTTCCGCCTTTCTTTCGGAAGCCGGAGAGGATGTTTTTCCCCTTTCGGGCCCCCGGCAGGATCAGGTTCCCGTCGAGAATTACAGTCTTGAGATTTCCTTTGAGGATGAAAGCCTTGACTTTGATCTGCGGGGCGACCGTATGCGGCTTGGACGCCTTTCCGGCATGAAAAGGGCCGTTGCCGACGGTTCCCTGCGGATAAACTGGAATGCCGCAAGCGGCGATCTTGAAGGGGATCTTGTCGTCAGCTCTCTTTCGGCCGGCATTGGTGAAAATGAATTGCGGGCCAGCGCGGCGGCTTCTCTTGACAACGGGATCTTTTCCGTACTGGATCTCCGCGTCCGGTACGGCGGCCTTGAAGGGCTCGTGCCCTTTTTTACGGCGGACCGGGAATCGGGGGAAGTGCGGGGAGAGGCGTCCGTGACGGGAAGCGCCGGCGGCAGAAATGTGCT
>JAIROE010000079.1 GCA_031257715.1 Treponema sp.
CTTCCGGTTCGCCCGGCGCCGCCTGTTCCGCCCGGACAGGCTCCCCTCCCGAAAAGACGACGGTCAGTTCGGGCAGTCTGTCCTGATCGGCATCATACAGGTAATCCGCTATTTCACCGTTTCGGTAACGGGTCCGGCTTTCATAAAAACCATCCCGGTCACCATCCTCTACAATAACACCGGAAAAGGCCAGAAGGTTTCGGTTAAAATAACTCCTGCCCTCCTCACTCCGAAGGAGATTAAACGCCGAAAGGATGAGGGCCCTGTCAAGGACCGGTTCTCCGCCGCCCCCGAAAAGTTCATCCGCCGCGGCAAAATCATCAATGAGCCCGGCGTTAAGGGCGGAGGGAATTGAGGCGGGAGACGGCCGGGAGGGCGGCGTAAAAAGCGCCCTGTAAGACGCCGTAAGACGTCTCGTCTCCTCCCCGTTCCGTATAAAAGGGGCGGCAAGGAAGGCCAGTTCAGGATCTTCTTCGAGAAGCAGGGGAAGGCGGCGCAAAACGGAGGCGAAAAGGGGTTCGTCACCGTGATCGGGGGTCCTCTGCGCGGCGTATTCAAAAAAGATACGGACGATGCGGGCGTTCCGGGGATAGCGGTCAAACGCTTCTTCAAGCGCCCTCCGGAAAACCCCCCTGTCGGAAAGGCCTTTCAGCGCCGAAAGGGCAAGTTCCGTTTCCCGCTCCCCGCCGGGAACACGGGCCAGAACGCGGAGGACCCCGTCGTAGTTTCTCAGCATGAGGAGGGTCCGGGCTTCAAGAAGGCGGGCCTCCGCCGCGGTATGGTTCTTCCAGCGGTCCGCATCGAGGGCCCGCCGCAGGGCTTCAAGAACCGCCCCGCGGGGCCGCATCTCATGATCGCGGGCCAAAGCAAGAAGCAGCGAAAGATCGGAAGATACGTCGCTGTAGTCCGCCGCTCTTTCCAGGGCGGCAAGGCCAGCCTGCCATTCGTCCCGGCTTATCGCGGCGGCAGCCCAGACGGCGTAGCGTTCCGCGGCGGCCTCTTCCCCCCGGCCCGGCGCGCCCGCATCCGGCACTTCCGCCGGGATATCCCGCGCCTGCACGGAGGCCGTCAGCATGGCGCAGAGGATCAGGGCGGAAGCAAGGCGGCCCATGTCCCTTACCGCCCTGAAAGGGAAGCGGGGTTCTCCTGCGGGGGCATTCCCAGGAGTTCGCGGACCTCGTCGTCCGCCATGGTTTCCCGGGCAAGGAGCGCGTCGGCGAGCTTCTCCAGTTTTTCCCGGTGTGTATTGAGGATATCCTCAGCCGCTTTCCGGCCCTTTTCGAGGATGATCTGTACCGCCCTGTCTATGCGCCGGGCGGTATTCTCCGAGTAATCTTTGTGCCTGGCGATTTCCTTACCCAGGAAAATGGGCTCGTCTTCCTGACCATAGGCGACAGGCCCCACTTCTTCGTCCATGCCCCATTCACAGACCATGTGACGGGCCATCTCGGTAGCCTGCTGTATGTCCTGTTTGGTGCCGGTGGTCGTTTCATTGTAGAAGAGTTTTTCCGCCGTCCAGCCGCCATAACAGATCACGATGCGGTCCTCTATCCAGCCGCGTGTACGGCTGTAACTGTCTTCCTCGGGAAGGGACATGGCCATGCCCAAGGCGTGACCGTGGGGAACAATGGTTACTTTATGAAGAGGATCGGCGTTTTTAAGGAAGTAGTGAAGCAGGGCGTGACCCGCCTCGTGTACGGCGGTCATGCGCCTTTCTTTGTCGGAAATCACAAGAGTCGTTCTTGCCACTCCCATGAGTATCTTGTCCCTGGCTTCTTCGAAGTCGGGCATCTGCACTTCGGCCTTGTCCCTGCGGGCGGCAAAAAGGGCCGCTTCATTTACGAGGTTGGCGATATCCGCCCCGCTCATCCCCGGCGTCGCCCGCGCTATGCGGGAAAGATCGATATCCTTTCCAAGGGGAATTTTGGCGGCGTGTATTTTAAGAATGTCCTCCCTCTCCTTTATATCGGGCATCGCCACCATCACCTGGCGGTCAAAGCGGCCGGGACGGAGCAGGGCGGGATCAAGCACATCGGGCCTGTTGGTGGCGGCCAGTATTATCACCCCGTCCTTGGAATCAAAACCGTCCATTTCAACAAGAAGTTGATTCAGAGTCTGTTCCCGTTCGTCATGGCCCCCTCCGTAGCCCGCGCCGCGGGTCCGGCCTACCGCGTCAAGTTCGTCGATAAAAATGATACAGGGGGCGCTGCGCCTTCCCTGTTCAAAAAGATCGCGGACCCTGCTCGCGCCAACCCCCACGAACATCTCGACAAAATCCGATCCCGACATGTGGAAATACGCCACGCCGGCCTCCCCGGCCACGGCCCGCGCCATGAGGGTTTTCCCCGTACCGGGCATCCCCACAAGGAGCACTCCCTTGGGAATGCGGGCCCCCATTTTGGTAAATTTCTGGGGGTTTTTGAGGAAGGCAACCACCTCTTCCAGTTCGTACTTTGCGTCCTTCTGGCCGGCCACGTCGGAAAAACTGACCTTTTTCCCCTCGTCCTGATATCGCTTTGCCCGGCTCTTGCCGAACTGAAACGCCTTGTTCCCCGACCCCTGCATGTTCCTGAACATGAACCAGATAAAACCGATGCCTATTATCCAGGGGAGGATCTCAATAAGGATGCGCCAGGGGTTCACGCTGGCGGCGGCCCCGGAAATGTGGACGCCCCTGCTCTTGAGAAGGTCAAGCAGGCCGGGATCCTGATAGGGGATGAGAGTCCTGCGGGGAGAGGGATCCTGCCCCGCGGCGCTTCTCAAAAAAATATCCATCACGTTGTTTTCGTGTATCGTGACGGATTCGACGAGTCCCTGTTCCAGATAGCCGGTAAAATCCGAATACCGTATTTCACGGATCTGCGGAGCGTTCCCCCGGAAAAAATAGAACACAAAAAGACCCGCCATGACAATGAAAAAAATCAGGGCGACCCGGTTTGGCCGCCCCGGCATACCCGGCCTCGGAGAAGGACGCTGCGGCGTCTTGTTCTGATCAGAAAACATGTATACCCCTTTCAGGACGGCTTGTTCATGACACCCATTCGTACCAGTACGCGAAAATCACCCGGCTTCGCTTCTCTGGCGAAGACGACCCCGGCGCGGCCGATAAAAGCCGCGGTTCCAAGGACATCGGCGGCGCATATGACGCGCTCCCCTCCCGCATCCGCCCGGCGGCAGGTCTTTCCCCCGCTTACAAGGGAATCGCCGGGCCACGCGCTTCGGAGCGCCACGGGAAGGCGGGCAAAGAACACCGTCCCATCCTCCCCTCCGGCCCCTTCAGGCGCCCCGGCCTCAAGGATGCCGGGCACGGGATCGAACCGGGAGATCCTCTTTAGAGTATATAACCCCGGCTCTTTAATCAACAGCGAAAATCCTTCTTCTCCCGTGCTCACACGGGAAAGGACGATAAACCCCCGTTCCTTCCTTACCCTGACTTTCTTCCCCAGATCCGCCGCCCTCATTCCGCCCGCGCAAAAACGTCTGACACACGATCTCCGCGCGGTAAGGGCCTCTTCATGTCCGGCAAGGATATCCACGCCCTGAAAAAGAGCCTCTTCCCTGATTATGGGAGGCTCCGCGAAAAAAGGGAGCTCCGCCGTTCTGAGGCCGCCGTCTGTTTTTTCCCAGGCTATCCGCTTTTCAGCTTCCCCCTCAATAAAGGAGGCGGCGAGGGATTGCGTGGTTCCCAGTGCCTGTACGCCCCTTTCCCAGCGGGGAAACGCCTCATCCAGAAGGGGAACAAGGCGGTTCCGTATCCTGTTGCGGAGAAAGCGGTGATCCTGATTGGTAGCGTCCGTTCTGAACGGGATATTCCGCAGCGCAAGATAGGTCTCGACATCGGAGCGCGTCAGGAAAAGAAGGGGCCGTACAAAGGGAACGGGCTCCGCCGTTTTTTGAGGCATGGCGGCAAGCCCCCGCGGTCCGCAGCCCCTGAGAAAGCGTATCAGGACCGTTTCAAGAAGATCGTTTCGCGTATGGGCGGTGAGTACGGCCGCCGCGCCCGTACGGCGGGCCTCCCTTTTGAATATGCGGCGGCGATAGAAACGGGCGGCGGCTTCAAGGCCCATCCCCCGTTTCGCCGCCATTCCGGCGATTCTGCCTGGAGGCACCGTGACAACACGGCAGGGCACGCCCAGTTCCCCGCAGAGCCTCACGACCGCCCCGGCGTCTCCCCGGCTTTCATCCGGGGGGCGGATACCATGCTCCACATGAACACAGCGGAGGCTGAAAACGGGACGGACGGCGGCGCCGTCAGCCGGCGCGGCGGCCGAAACAGTTACCGCGGCCAGCGCGCAGAGCATGGCCGTCGAATCGGCGCCGCCTGAAACCGCGGCAAGCAGTACCGCGCCCGGCGGAAAATCGCGCAACACGGCCGTACCGGCCCTTTCAAACAGGGAAACAAAATTGTCCGGGGAAAAGGCCCCGTTCACACGTATCAGGCTCCCGAAAGCTTACTTTTTCTCGGGCGGAGCCGCGGCGGCGCCCGGCGCGGGAGCGGCGCCCGCGGCGGGGGCAGCCCCGGAGACTCCCGGAACGGCGGCGCTTTCTTCCTGCACGGCCTCGGCCTTGGCGTATTTCACCAAGGCAACCACCTGATCGGCGCCCGAAATAAGCTTTACCCCTTCGCCAAGGGCTATATCCCGCACGTGTATGGACTGGTTCACCTTAAGGGCGGACACATCCACATCGATACGCCCGGGAAGATCCCGGGGGAAGCATTCCACCTCAATTTCATGAAGGGGAAATTCCAGAATTCCGCCTTCGCGCACCCCGACGGGGGTCCCGTGAATATGGACGGAGACCCTGGCCCTAAGGAGGCGGCCGCTTTCCACTTCATAAAAATCAACGTGAAGTATATTCCCGTTGACAATATTCCGCTGGGTATCCTTGACAAAAGCATCGTAGGATTTTCCTTCCACTTCCACCTTGACAATGGTACTTTCGGAGATGTTTTTGATACCGCCCAGAAATTCCCGTCCGTCAAGATCTATAGACAGCGGAGAACCCGTCCGCCCGTACAAAACCGCCGGAATGCGGCCCGTCTGCCTGATCCTGCGGGCATCGGCCGATCCTCTGCCCTGCCGGCTTTTTGCCTGCAATACTACCTGATTCATTCATATACCCCTGTTCACTTATTTGGGCCGGCGGGCTTCACCCCTGTGCCCCTGTCATTCCAGTCTACTGGGACGACAGGATTCGAACCTGTGCATGCCGGAGCCAAAACCCGGTGGCTTACCACTTGCCTACGTCCCAAAAAATCACATTCATTCCCAAAACCGCGGGTTTGGGAGCAGCTTCACAAGGCCAACCGGGAATTTCCCTATATTTCTACCGAAGGGTCGTCCGGCCCGCCGCCGTTATCATACTGCTCCAGAATACGGCGCTGCAATTCAGCCCTGAATTCCGGCTGTATGGGATGGGCCACATCCTTGTATTCCCCGGCTCTGGTCTTACGGCTCGGCATGGCAATAAAAACGCCGCTTTTTCCCTCAATGATTTTTACATTGTGCACCACAAAGCAGTCGTCAAATGTAACCGTAACGTACGCTCTCAGTTTGCCTTCTCCGGCTACTTTCCGGACCCTAATGTCAGTTATCTCCATGGCGCGTCTCCTTTTAAACGGGGGCAAAATCAACTTTAATTGTACTACCGTCTCCACCCTGCACGCAAGGAAAATGTTAACCGAACGAAAGGCCATTCTTTCGATAAAATTTTCGCCGCTCTCTTTGCTCTTCCTCCATCGGTAAAAATTCCGAAACAGGTGGAACCTGAACCGGATAAACCGGAAAAATCCGCACCGGCCCCCTCAAGGGCGGAAAGGATCTCCGTATAAACCACCCCGTCGCCGTTTTCCCCGTCGTTTTGGAAAACCGGGAGGAAATCATTTCCCCAAGGCCAGTCCCGGGGTCCGTTTCCGGCAATTCGGGCGGACACCGCCCGCGAAAACCCCTTTTCCGGCGGGAAGCGATCCTGCCGGAAACGGTCCAGACGGCGGTAAGCGGCGGCGGTATCACTTGCAAACCCCGGATTCACCAGTACCACAGGCGTTCCGGCCGGAAAATCAACCGGCGCAAGACGCTCACCCCTCCCACCCGCCAAAGCGGCGCCATCCAAAAGGAAAAAGGGAACGTCGCTCCCCAGTTTTTCCGCCATTATACGCAGGTCTTCCCCCGAAAGTCCTGCCCCTGAAAGGCGGTTAAGGGCCACAAGCAGAGCCGCCGCATCGGAGGAACCGCCTCCAAGGCCGGCGCCCACGGGTATACGTTTTGTTACCCCTATGTCAAGCCGGCGGTTAAACCCGGTTTTCTCCCTGAAAAGGGAAAAAACCGTGTACAGGATGTTCTCCCCGGGCCGCAAAAACCCGGCGCCGGCTCCCCCCATCCGTATACACGGCCGGCCTTCGCCGTCCATGAATCCTATCCTGAGGGTATCCCCAAAAGCAAGCGGCACAAAGAGGCTTTCAAGTTCGTGATACCCGTCCGCCCGTCTTTCCCCTATGCGAAGGTACAGGTTGATCTTGGAGGGAGCCTCTACCGTTAAACCAGCCATGCCGTCATTTTATTATAATAAAATAGCCGGTTTTGTAAAGATATTATAAAAACCAGTTGACAGACGCTTAATCTCTCCCTTATGTTTCAAGATAAATATATCCAAGAAACGGAGAATAATATGGTGCCTGACGAGTCCATGAATACGTCCGTAACTCCCTTCCCGCAGCTGCCGGACGGCATACAGTATACGGGCGCGGATAATCTTCCTTTTCCCATTCTTTTTTTCGATGATGAGGATGAAGATGAGGAT
>JAIROE010000121.1 GCA_031257715.1 Treponema sp.
CGAGGCCGCCAGGCAGGTCAAGGCCCGGATCGGCTGGCTGTCAGACAGTTTCATCAGCCGGATGAAGGCGGCGTACCCCGAAGGGGTGCCCTCATCCCTCATTGATGATATCGCCCATGACGAAGACGGCCAGGACGCCGCGCTTTCAATGTAGAGGAAAATTATGCTTAATTTAAACACCCGAAAAACCTTCGGGATTTTCAAAGACCCTTTTACGGATGACGTTATCACCGCCGATGACGTGTACCTCAACGACGGTTCCCGGTTCGCCGCGGAGTATCTGTTCCAGACCGCCAAGGTGGGCGGCATGCTGGCCCTCATCGGCGAAAGCGGGTCCGGCAAGAGTACCATCCGGCGGCTTGCCATAGACCGCTGGCAGCTTGAGGATCAGAAAGTCCGGGTCATCAGCCCACGGATCATCGACAAGGGACGGCTCACGGCAAGCCTCATCTGCGATGCCATTATCGCCGACTGCTCCACAGAAAAGCCCCGCCGCACCTTGGAAGCCAAGGCCCGGCAGGTGGAACACATTCTCACCAACTCAAGCCGTTCCGGGTTCAGCCATATCCTCATGATCGAGGAGGCCCACGACCTTTCCATCCAGACCCTGAAATACTTAAAGCGTTTTTGGGAACTGGAGGACGGTTTCAAGAAACTGCTGGCTATCGTACTCATTGGCCAGGTAGAAATGAAAGGCAAGCTGGACGAATCAAAGAACTGGGAAGCCCGGGAGATCATCCGGCGGATGGAGATTCTGGAACTGGAACCCCTGGACGGGGATGAGATAGCCGGATACCTGGACCTTAAATTTTCCCGGCTCGACAAGGAGCGGCATACGGTGTTCACCGACGATGCCTGCGAAGCCCTGGCCCGGCGCCTCCAGAGGCAGACCCGGAACGGCGTGGTGTACTCGGTGGCCTATCCGCTCTTAATCAACAACTGGGCGCGGAAAGCCATGAATCTGGCCGCCTCCATGAAGGTCAAAACCGTGGACGCGGACGTGGTTAACAGCCTGTAACAAATAGTAAACGGGAGGGGAACGCATGAAGAAAGAAAAGTTTTGTTCTTTGACTATTGAGTTTTCAGATGAGGAATATTCGATGTTGTCAAAGGCTGCCGCCGAGCACGGTTATGGCAGTGTCAAAGAATTCGCGGAACAAGTGATAACGCAAATGTACAAAGGAGGGGGAGATGAAGCAGACGCAAATCACTCTGCCTGACGAAGTTTTTGATGTCATTCGGTCCCGTTCAAAGCATATCGGCGTAACGCCAAATGTTTTTTGCCGTATACAACTTTGTAAGATGAATTCTTCAGACGAGCCGGACAGCGCCGCAAAATCGTATCTGATCGAACTTGAGAACTGGCGAGAGATTGAGTGCTATGTCGAAGCGCGAGGGTATAAATCCATCGGTTTTTTTCTTCAAAAAACCGCCGAGGCTTTTATGAAGAAATACCACATTACAGATGCTCAAAAAGCGGATGTCGAGAAATTACTCGAAAAACGAAAACAAGTGCCGGCGTATCAATCCGCTGGCGTTTAGAGGGGAATTAAAATGACATTCGGGACAACGGTAAACCAACGCTCAAAACTCATTCAGCCCACTTACCGCGGCCCAAAAAGCCAGAGTGGAAAAGGAACTCAATTATTGAAAATAGAAGCGTAGGAGCGCCGCTCCTGCGCTTCTATAGGGGATTTAGCATGGACCACGGACAAACCAAAAACACGGCAAACAGGCGTTTAAAGCTCATACAGCTTATCCACATTGGCCGGAACAAATTAGCTCTTACCGACGACGTGTACCGGGCTTTGCTCCAGGGTGTCTGCGGGAAAGAAAGCTGCGCCGCCATGACCATTCCGGAGCTTGACCGTACGCTGAAAGCCGTCAAGGCCGCGGGATTTCAGGTGGAAAAAAGGCTGCCCCTTAAACGGGAGGAAATCGGCAGGGCCAGGGCGGAACAGCTTTCCTATATCAAAGGGATGTGGGAACTGACGGCCCGGAACAAAACCGAAAGAGCCCTCAACGCCTTCATCAAAGGGATCGCCCACGTTGACGATATCCGGTTTCTGGATGTGAAGGCCGCGCAAAAACTAATCACCGCCCTCCGGGTTATGACGGCCAAAGCCGGATATGACCCGGACGGCAACCCGGAAGGAAGGACATGAAAATAAAAAGCGACGACCAGACCCTTGCAGCCGACATGATTGAAGGATGCAGCGCCGTGGTGGACAGCGATGTTGCCGTTAAGGCTATTCGGGAAATCTGCCGCTATTTCGGCGGACAATATATCTATATCCCGGTACATAAAACTACCGGAGAAACAACGGAAGAACTGCGCGGTCTTCTCCGGGACGCCGCAGGCGAGCCCGGCGCCGATCTGATGCTTGAAAAACTCATGACTCTGTATGGCGGCTGCCAGGTTTACATTCCCATGGAAAAATATGCGTTCCGCCAATTGATTTCCCGTGAAATTTACGAATGCTATGACGGAACAGGTCAAACCCTTGGGGATATTTGCCGGAAATACAACATCAGTTTCAACACCGCTTACAGGCTGTACTACAAGGGCCGGGATGAAAAGGCCCAGATGCAATTTGCATTCGCGGAGGAGCAGGGTGAAAAACTATAAAGAGTACGTTGTTACCCGTCCGGGTTTTAAAGACGGCATAAAAATCAGGATATACAAAACGCCCCAGGCCATGCGGAAAGGATACTTGGCGGAGCGCGCCAAATATACCC